>JAIRKP010000007.1 GCA_031260085.1 Holosporales bacterium
TGTTATTCTTAAAATACTTCGAAGAGAATTATCTATTATTTTATGTGTCATATATTATGTTTATCTGCGTCCGATATCAAAAATAAAAAGTAATAAAAATTTTAAATGTAATCAAAAAAAAGTTGCGTACTCTACAGCATGATACAACAAATTTTTGAAGACGCAAAGAAAGATTTACTAATCTCAATGAGTCACATATAGCGATATTTGAAGAATTAATAATTTGTTAAATTTTATCAGTATGTTATGCTTAAAACAGAAAATTGAAAATATTGGACTTGAAAAGAAATATGAGCGTTGTTTTTTCAACTCTTGCTTTTATATTCCTCATTTGCGTTCTTGTTACTATTCACGAGTTGGGGCATTTAATAGTTGCCAGGGCAAATGGAGTTTTCGCTGAAATTTTCTCTATTGGATTTGGGCCTGTTCTGTGTGAAAAAACTGATAAATATGGAACAAAATGGCGATTATCATTAATTCCAGCTGGGGGGTATGTAAAAATGTTCGGAGACGCAGATGCGACTAGCGTTAAAGAATCGATGCCTTCTGGATATACCGAAGATGATATGAACAAAATGTCTCTTCATAGAAAAAAACCCTGGCAAAAGCTCTTAGTTGCGGTTGCTGGGCCTGTGTTTAATTTAGTGTTTGCAGTTGTTGTTTTAGTATGTTTAGGATTAATAAGAGGAGTTCCTGTTCATACTTCAGCAATATCGGTTGTCGATGAAGCTTCTTTGGCCTATATTTCTGGCCTTAGAAATGGAGATATAGTTGTGAAAGCAAATGGCGCTGATATTTCTGATTTTGATGTGCTTCGAGAGCAAATTACTCTTTCAGCTGGGAAAGAATTAATTCTTGAAGTAAAACGCAGAGATAAAACAGAAAACATTACTATAAAAATGTATAAAGAAGAAGACAATAAAATTGTTCCCGTAAATGTTATAGGCATAATGCCTGGCGAGACGCTGTATAAAAAGACGAGTTTAATAAACACAATTACTTCTTCGGTTTATACAACTTATTTTCTTGCAGTAAATAATATATCAGCAATTTTAAAAATAATAACGAATAAAGCAAGCACAAAAAATGTTGGAGGGATAATATCTATTTTTAAAATTGCTTCCAAAAGCGCTGAAGCTGGATTCACTTCGTTTTTTTGGATGATGGCTGTCTTATCGACCATCCTTGGCGCTATCAATCTTCTTCCGATCCCTGTTTTAGATGGCGGAACTGTTGTTATATCAGCTATCGAATGGATATTTGGAAGACCGCTCAATAAGAAATTAATTGAAACAATATTTATGATAGGTTTTGTGATTATTGCAGGATTGATGCTCCTTGGGATATGGAATGACCTATCTAATTGTAAATTTTTTGTTTGGTTGGAGAATTTGTTCAAATGAAAATAAATCATTTATTATTATCCGGAATTTTGGCCACTGTAATGATCGGCATGGTATCAGCTGCGCCTATATCAAAAATACAGTTCATTGGTTGTCAAAGAGTTGAGCCAGAAACTATTGAATCTTATTTACCCATTCAAGTTGGCGATGAATATTCACAAGATGCAGTCAATGAAGCGTTAAAATCCTTAAATGCAACTGGGTTTTTTGAAGAAGTTAACATCGAAATCAACGGTTCGATATTAGTTGTCAAAGTTAAAGAATATCCTATTATTGACAAAATGTCTTTTGAAGGTAATTCAAAACTTCCAGATAAAGATCTTAATAATGCAATTAATCTCAAGGCTAGGGAAGTTTTGTCACCAACGAAAGTTAAAGAAATTCAGCAGGGCATGCTCGAAGCGTATAGAAAATTGGGGCGTTATAATGCTAAAGTTTCTCCCAAAATAATAAAATTAGATAACAATAGAGTAAATTTAGTATTTGAAATAGATGAGGGTGTCGCGGCTGGTATTGGTAAAATAATATTTATTGGCAATAATCGTTATTCAGCAAGCGATCTAAGGGATATTCTTTATACTAAAGAAAAGAAATGGTATCGCTTTTTTGTTACAGATGATGTTTATGACAGCGAGCGCATAGGCGAAGATAAAGTTGCAATTACGAGATTTTATCGCGAAAATGGCTATCCGAATGCCAGAGTTGTCTCTGCCAATGCTGAATTGTCTTCTAACAAAAAAGAATTTAATCTAACTTTTGTCATAGATGAAGGAGAAGTTTATAAAGTTAGAGATGTCAAAGTCAAATCTCATATAGCAAAACTTCCTGAAAAAGAGCTTATCGACGACTTTTATTGTAAAAAAGGAGATGTTTTTAACTCGACTTTAATTGAAGCAGATTTAGGACTGGTTGCCCGAAAAGCTGGATTAAAAGGATTTTCGGCAATTAAGGTTGAGTCAGATATTAAGCAAGATTCTAAAACTCACACTTTAGATATCATTTATAACGTTACACAGGGCGCTAGAGTTTACATTTCAAAGATTATCATAAAAGGAAATTCAAGAACAAAAGACAGAGTTATAAGACGAGAGATCCTTTTAGAGGAAGGTGATTCATTCAATCAAGTTTTAGCAAACTTATCAGAATCCCACATAAGATCTTTAGGGTTTTTTAAATCAGTTAATATTATGGTAATTCCTGATCCAAATTCTCCGGACAAATGCGTATTAGAGGTCAATGTTGAAGAAGCTTCCACGGGAGAAGCTATGATTGCCGGGAGTTTCTCAACAGGAGATGGTCTTGGAGTTGATTTAACATATAACGAACGGAATTTCTTAGGATCTGGCAAATCTCTTAGTGTTTATCTAGGATCCGGAAAAACGAGAACTGGTAGAAGCTATAAAGTTCATGAAGATGGAAGAGAAGAAAAAATACACAGAAAAGAAAAGTTTAGAATCTTGAATAACGTTAATGTGACTGTCACTGATCCACATATATTCGATAAAGACATTGAAGGCTCCGTTAGCGCATTTAGATATCAAGGCTCCAAATGGGATGCATTTAGCACAAAAGAACTCGGTGGATCGTGTGGCGTTTCATATGATTTGAGTTCACGTTTCACACAAAGCTGGGAATACACTGGAATTAATAGAAAGTTTAATGATGTTTCCGAAGTAGCATCTCCATTCATAAAATATCAGACTATGCAAAAGTCCGGAGATACTATCTCTGCTACTAGAGTTGGTAAAAACAATTTATCTTCGATAAAACATACCATCAGCTTCGGAACCCAAATTTTAACGGGCTTAAAAGGTTCTTTTAAGACAGGACTTGCAACAACAATGGCTGGAGCTGGCGGGAATGCAAGGCATTTCAAAAACGAACTTTTTGGAACGTATTTAATCCCACTTAGTCGAAAAACGAGCGTAACGTTGTCGGCATCCACTGGATTGCTATCCAAATTAGGAAACAAATCCCCACATATAATAGACAGCTTTTCAAAAGGACTAGATTCGTTTAGAGGGTTTGATGATTGCGGAGTTGGGCCATTTTATGAAACAACAAGAGCTATTGTTGTCGATGATTTGCTTGGAAAGAAGATTTCAAGTTATAAATACAGAGACTACGCTGGCGCTAAAAAATATTGGAAAGGCACTGTCGAATTGACTTTCCCAATCGGGTTGCCTGAAGAGCTCCAGTTTAGAGGATTTGTCTTCTCAGACGTTGGAACTCTCTGGGATGCTCCCGAAAAGGGCCAGAAATTTATGAAAAGTTATACAATGAACTCAGAAGAAGCAACAAAAGCTCTCACTGACAGAGGTATTTCAGACGCTGTCTTAATTAAAGGCTTTGGAGTTAAAAAGAAAGACGAAATTAAAAATGAGACAATTGATGTTTGCGATTTTGACAAATCAGTATTTAGACATAAGATTTTGGATTCGAAAAAAATACGCGCTTCAATAGGCTTAGGAATTGCATTTATTACACCATTTGGCCCTATGAAATTCACATACGCCTTCCCAATTAGAAAGGAAAAATATGACGAACCATATAGATTCTTGATTGGATTTAGCACAACATTTTAGGCGAATTATTAATGCCTTATCATTATTATCGATATATCGGTTTGAGCTGGGCTGAAATTCGGAATGTCAGAGCCCGTTCCGAATTCATTAGACTTTTTTTGTATCACAACGAATATCGATGGATGGACAAGCCCTATTTTCATTCTCATGCTCTAAAGGCGATTGCTTTTCGGGCAATATAGTTCTAAATACGCGATTTATAAGTATACTCCGCATATTATCGCAATAATTCT
>JAIRKP010000015.1 GCA_031260085.1 Holosporales bacterium
AATCGTAAAGATTTTTTAAAATCAATTTTTCTAATTCAGGAAGAATGCTGTATGATATTTTCTTCTCTTCTTTATAGTCTGAAATAACACCTAACAAATACCTTAGAGTATTTCTGAACCTTCGATAAACATCTTGTTGTCTTGTTAATATTTCCTTGCCTATACGCATATCTTCTGAATAATCAGAATTCAGCGCCCAAAGCCTCAAAATATCTGCGCCAAGCGTATTAATAACATCATCTGGAGATATAACATTGCCTAAAGACTTAGACATCTTGCGGCCGTTTTGATCCAGAACAAAACCATTTGTTGCAACATTTCTATATGGCGCTTGGCCCTTGGTGCAAACTGATTCGACTAATGAGGACTGAAACCAGCCTCTATGTTGATCTGAACCTTCGAAATAAAGATCTGCAGGCCAGGATAAGTATGGCCTTTTTTCTAAAACATAATGATGAGAGCAAGCGCTGTCAAACCAGACTTCTAATGTATCTGTAACTTTAGTGAATTTTTGAGGATCATAGTTATCTCCAAGAAAATAGCTATCAGGCTTTGTATGCCAGGCTTCGATTCCTTCGGCTCTGAAAACCTCTATGACTTTATTGAAAACTTCATCATCTTTTAACATTTCGCCTGTTTCTTTATTAATAAACACAGCAATAGGAACTCCCCAAATTCTCTGCCTTGAAATACACCAATCAGGGCGCTTTTCAACCATGCTTCTTATTCGATTGATATATCCATTTGGAAACCATTTTGTTTTGTCTATTTCTTCTATTAATTTCTCTTTTATTTTAGAGACTGCAATAAACCATTGAGTTGTTGTTCTAAAAATTAAAGGAGCTTTTGAACGCCATGAATGAGGATAGCTATGCGTAATTTGATAAGAGTGTATAAGGTTCCCGGATTTCTTTAATTCATCTATTACTTTTGGATTTACTTTAAAAACATGTTCGCCGCCGAAATAAGGCAGAGTCTCGATTAAAGTTCCATTATCATTGACTGTATTCTCTATATGAAGATTGTATTTCTTTCCAAGCAGAAAGTCTTCGATTCCATGAGCAGGGGCAGTGTGCACCAAGCCAGTTCCTGCGTCATCGGTAACATGTTTTGCTGGAAGCATTGGGACTTCAACCAAAAATCCTAAATTTCTAAGTGGATGTTGAAAAATTACTTCGCTTAAATCCTCAGCTTTTACTTTCCCAATTATCGAATAATCTTGAATATTAGCTTCATTTGCAAATGCAACGACTCTTGATTCTGCGATCAAATATCTTTCGCCGCAACAATCTATGACGACATAATCAAGATCTTTTGAAAATGCAATTGCTTTATTCCCCGGGATAGTCCAAGGAGTGGTTGTCCAGATTACTGCAAATGCGTTTTTTAATATTTCAAGATTTGTCCGCACTATTGGAAATTTGACAAAAATAGCATCGGAAATCTTATCATGATATTCAAGTTCAGCTTCTGCCAGTGCTGTTTTTTCGACAACCGACCACATGACGGGTTTTTCGCCGCGGTATACTAAATCTTTTTTCAGTATTTCGAAAAACTTCTCACAGATTGTTGCTTCTGATTCTTTATCCATTGTGATATATGGATTTTCAAAATCTGCAATAATGCCTAATTTTTCAAACCCTGCTTTTTGAATATCTTTCCATTTTTCTGCGAATTCTCTGCATCTTGCCATAAATTCAGCAACAGGGATGTCTTCTCGCTTTTTCCCTTGTTTTATGTAATCTTCTTCGATTTTCCACTCAATAGGCAAGCCATGGCAATCCCAACCCAAAACAAGCGGAGCATCATACCCCAGCATCTGATATGCTTTCGTCACGGCATCTTTCAATATCCCTATCAAAGCATGCCCAATATGAATCGGACCATTAGCATATGGCGGGCCGAAATGTAAAATGAATTTCTTTCTATTCTTCGAAAGCTCACGAAGATTGGAAAATATATTAGCTCTTGCCCATTCTTTTATTATCGTTGGTTCTTTATTTGCTAAGTCGCCTTTCATCGGAAAAGATGTCTTAGGCAAAAAAACGGTATCTTTTAGCTGTTTGTTGTCTGTTGTCATTCTGAAACATTTCCCATTATATGTATGTGCAAGTGCATTATTTCTTGCGTCCAAGATTTGCCCGAATTGGTAAGCAACCTATATCCTTTTTGGGCTAAATTCATCATTTCTATAATTTTAGCTATTCCTTTATTAACATCAAGAATTTCCTCGTCTGTTGCATGAGTTATGAAATCATAATAATCAACGTAACATCCTTTTGGAATAACCATAACGTGAATCGGAGCTCTTGGCGCAATATCGTGAATTGCTATGAAATGTTTTTCATCCAAGATAAAATTCGAATTTAACTCTTTGTTTATGATTTTGTAAAATACATTGTTTTTATCATATTGCATATTTCTCTCTCCTTAAAATTTGATTATAGCAGCTCCCCAGGCAAGACCCGCGCCTAAAGCTACTAATAAAATTGTGTCACCTCGTTTTAATTTGCTGTTTTTGATTGCATAATCCATAGCTAAAGGTATTGATGCGGCAGAAGTGTTAGCTTGATCTTTGATAGATATTATGACTTTTTCGATTGGGAAATTTTTTAATTTGCAAAGTGAATCTATAATTCTTTTATTAGCTTGATGAGGGATGATCCAGTCTATATCATCTATCGTCATGTTATTTTCTGATAATATTTCGCTGATAGATAGCGCCATGTATTCTATGGCATATTTAAAGACAGCAGAGCCCAGCATGGTCGTGTATCCTCTATGGTCATTTTGCGGGCCGTTGTTGGCCAAAATATAATCATACTTTGTTCCATCTGAATATAATTTTGCCGCAACAATTCCCCTATCAACATTATCTTCAGTAGCCTGCAGAACAACAGCGCCAGCGCCATCTCCAAATAAAACACAAGTTGCCCTATCTGTCCAGTCTATAAATAAAGACAATGTATCCGCAGCAATTAACAAAATATTCTTTAGTCCATGCGATTTAATAAAACTGTCACAAACAAATAATGCATAAATAAAGCCAGAACAAGCTGCATTTAAATCAAAAGCAAATGCTCTGTTTGCGCCAAGATCTCCTTGAATTTTGTTCGCCGCCGATGGAAATCTTCTATCGGAGGTTGCGGTTGCAACAACTATGGCATCTAAATCACTAGGAGAAATCTGTGCTGATTCAATAGCTTTTATAGCTGCTTTTAACCCGAGATCGGAAGTTAATTCATCTTTGTCAACTAAATGTCTTTTTTCTATCCCTGTTCTGCTATAAATCCAATCGTGAGATGTATCTAAGAATTTCGATAAGTCTTCGTTAGTTAAAACTTTCTCAGGTAAATATGATTCAACACTTTTTATTATGGTTTTCATTAGACCTTTCCATTTCAACTATCGAGATTGATTCTTTTATATTACTAACGAAATTAGATTTAGCAAGGCTAATCGCCGTGGCAATTGCATTTGAAAATCCCATATAATCAGAATTTCCATGACTTTTTATAGCGATTTTTTTTAAACCAACCAATGGAGCTCCATTATGCATTCTTGGATCTAAAGTATTTTTGACAGCTTTCATTGCACTTTTACAAAACAATCCACCTATTTTACCAATAACCCTTGACTTCAATTCTAATTGTAGCAATCTCATTAAATACAACATTGTACCTTCCATAGTCTTTAATGAAATGTTTCCCGAAAATCCATCTGTTACTATAACATCCGAAGTGCCTTTTGTTATGTCTGTTCCTTCTATGAACCCTATAAAGTTAACTGTGCTTGAGGTACTTAGGAAATTAAAAGCTCCCTCGAGCGCATCGGTTCCTTTTGATCTCTCAGTTCCTATATTTAGTAACCCAATCGATGGATTATCAATGTTCAGCAAAACACGGGCTACAGCTTGCCCCATTAAAGCAAATTGTATGAGCTTTGTCGAAGAACAATCTGTGTTAGCTCCGAGATCAAGCATAATGCTCTTACCTTTTATATTTGGTATAATGCTGACGAGAGCGGGCCTATCTATCTCGGCTAAAGTTCCGATTATAACCTTTGATAAAGCCATATACGCGCCCGTATTTCCCGAAGAAACGACAGCATCTGATTTCCCAGCGGCAACATATGCGATAGCCTCAAACATACTCGTTCCTTTGCCTTTTCGAATAGAAATGGAAGGCTTTTCATCAGAAGCTATTTTTCGGTCTTCAGTATCAAAAACTTCAAAAATACTTTGTGGTATATGCTTGCATCGAGTTAGTTTTTTATCGATTTGCTCTTTATTGCCGAATATATTAAAGAATAAATCGCAATCATTATTGCGACGCGCTAAGTAATAATCTAGACCATCAATAGACGCTTCAATTCCTAGATCTCCCCCCATCGCGTCTAAAGAAATCCTAATCACGATAACCTGCTCAAATACGTAAGACTATACCTTTTCAGAAGATATTGTGGATCTAATATTTCTACCATTATAGAAGTTGCAAAACTTGCAAACATTATGCGCAATAATTTGTTTTCCACAATTTCCGCAAACAATAACATTTGCGGGCATATCAAAATCATGAGCTCTTCTCATTCCTCTTTTCGATTTAGAAGTCTTTTTTTTAGGAACAGCCATTTTAAATCAACCAATCACTTTTTCATTTGAATAATATATCATAAAACCAAGCAACTGTAAAGCGCCTTAGGTGTTTATAACGAATTG
Organism: Holosporales bacterium; assembly: GCA_031260085.1. Classification (GTDB taxonomy): domain Bacteria; phylum Pseudomonadota; class Alphaproteobacteria; order RUG11792; family RUG11792; genus JAIRKP01. The sequence goes on from JAIRKP010000015.1 coordinate 4,718, forward strand.
GGAACGTGATATACGAGGAAAACTACGTATACTCATATTCTCTAAAGTATGAGAAAAGCTATACAATTCTTAAAGTTTATTAGTGTTTCTTATGCGAAACTGAAGTAGTCTGTCAAGGAGGAGAACGAAGTGATCCTTGACAGACTGAGGGCGCGAGTATGGTATAATTACGATACCATACTCGCGCCCAGGAAGCCCAAGTAGGCTGTGCTTTTTGGGTACAATCTCCCATACCAGGTTATGTACAAAAATTATTTCAAAACACCAAAATGTTCCACGTGAAACAATTGAAATATTATTATCTATAAAATACTCTAAAATTATACATATTTGCCCGCAGATACCATAAAAGCCATAGCTGTTATGGCGCGACAATTTCTCATAGACATTTTTCTAAATGTTTACCCACATATCTCAATTCGTCGATTTCTATGCAGTATGGAGGGATAAGATAAATTGTGTCTTTTATTGGTCTGACTATTATGCCTTCTTTTAATAACTTTTCTTGTATTGCTTTCGCGATGTTTGTATCCAAAACATCCATCGCAAAAATTGCTCCTTGAATTCTTTTTTTATAAATCTTATCAATAAAATTAAATTCTTCTAAATAAAATTTATTTATATTCACAATCTTTTCTTGAGTTTCTTTTCGAGACAAAATCTCGAGAGATTTGCATGCTGCTGCGCAAGCTATGGGATTTGCTGTATACGAATGTCCGTGTAAAAAAGCTTTTTTCCAATCATTTGATAAAAATGCTGAATACACTGTCTTTGAAGTTATTGTTAATGACAAAGGCAAAAAGCCTCCCGTTATTCCCTTCGAGAGACATAAGAGATCAGGAATGACGTTTGTTTGATCCATTGCAAACATACTTCCTGTTCTAAAGAATCCGGTCATGACTTCATCAAATATCACTAAGATTTCGTATTTTCGAACTTCATCAACGATTTGATTGAGAAATCCAGGTCTATACATTTTCATGCCAGCCGCCCCTTGAACTAGTGGCTCAATTATTAATGCGCAAACATTATTTCCTTTTTCTTTTAAAAACTTTTTCAATTTATCGATAGATATATTTTCTTTTTCTTCTATATTTTCCACTCCAATATAATACTCTGGAAAATCTATAGAAAATGTTTCAAAGAAAAATTCAGAGAAAGTTGAATGATATTCCGAAGCATTTCCAGCAGCGCTCATAGCTCCCAGTGTGTCTCCATGATAAGCCCCTGATAAATTAATAAAAATATTACGATTCTTTTCTCCCAAATTTTTAAAATACTGATACGACATTTTTAAAGCAACCTCAACTGCCGTTGAACCATTATCCGAAAAAAAGAAACAATTTAATTCATTTGGAAGCCAATTTTGCAGCTCAGTTGTTAGCTTTTGAGCTGGGGCATGAGAAAATCCAGCAAAAATCACATGCTCTAAAATTTTTGCTTGCTCGTAAATTGCATCCGCAATTTCTTTATTGGAATGCCCTAATATATTAACCCACCAGCTTGAGATCATATCCAAAAGCTTGTTTCCATTATCATCTATTAAATACGCTCCCGAGCCTCGAACGATTTTGATCGGAGGATTCGCAGTTAGCTGCTGCGTGAACGGATGCCATATAGTCATGACAAGACCTGTCTAATTTCCATAGGAAGCATAATATCTTTTAATTGGTTTTTAATATTACCCATATATGGTAAGACTTGAATTATGGATAGCTTAGCAAACTTCTCAATAGTTTTTAAAAGAAAATTTTCAGTTTCTCCATTTATAATTATTCCCAATATCTCGACGCCTCGCGCTTGCAGGGATTCTATGGTTAAAAAAATATGATTTAAAAATCCAAGTTTTGATTTCGCAACAATAATAGCCTTTGAATTTGTGAATCCTATTAAATCAGCCATATAGAAATTTTCGGCGATAGGAACAAGAGCTCCTCCCGCGCCTTCTATTACTGTGTTTTT
>JAIRKP010000016.1 GCA_031260085.1 Holosporales bacterium
GAATACCCTATATGCTATGCGAGCTACATATGCATATCATTGGATTATACTAATAGGGACGTGATTATGGCACCAGAGTTACCTTATCTTGATAGTTTTTACAATCTAAAAAGCCTTGGAGTATAAAGCTAGCTGCGAGTTTGTCTATATTTTTATTATGGTGGAGTTCTAATTGTTTTACGATTTTCTGCGCCGCGACTGTGCTTAATCTTTCATCCCAATATATAACATCTAGGTCTATTTTATTTTTTGCAATTAGACTAATTAGTTTATTCGTGAATTTTTCAACTTTTTCTCGTTGTTTCCCTGCCGATCCGCCGTTTAATGCTTTTGGCAACCCAACAACTATGAGGCCAACTGAATTATCTTGAATTATTTTAAATAAGTTGTGAAAAACCCCGCTACTTTCTAAAACTTTGAAGGGGGAAGATATTTGCCAAGTTATATCTGATATTGCAATCCCAATTCTTTTATCGCCATAATCTATACAAAGAGCTCTGCTTCCGACATATTTATCATAACAAAGCACTTTTTCATCAAGTATTAGCATATAAGTCTAAAGGAGAATTAAACAGCCTCTTGTTTAAGATCTTGGTATGGATTTTCTTTCAAAGCGATCTCTTGCTCAGCTTCTTTTTTCCACTTTCGAACAACTCCGCCGGTTCCCGCAGGAATCAATCGTCCAACTATGACATTCTCTTTCAATCCAGCTAGATAATCGATTTTCCCATAAATCGCAGCTTCCGTCAAAACTCTGGTCGTTTCTTGGAATGAAGCTGCTGAAATAAAGGATTTAGTAAGCAAAGAAGCCCGCGTGATACCTTGTATGACTGGAATTGCAATTATAGGCCTCTGTCCTGCTTTTAGCAATGCAGTGTTGGTCTCTGATAATTCTTCTTTGTCTATTTCGTCTCCCACAATATATGTCGAGTCTCCAGAGTCTTTTATTTCCCTTTTTTGAAGCATTTGCTTTACGATTATCTCAATATGCTTATCATTAATAGGAATACCTTGCAATCTATAAACTTGCTGGATTTCATTGACAAGATACATGGCCATGCTCTCAACGCCAAGTATTCTTAAAATATCTTGCAATATGAGATTACCATCAACAAGGATATCTCCTTTCTTGACATAATCTCCTTCATGAACAAGAACAGATCTTCCTTTTGGAATTAAATATTCAGTTGGTTTTGTTTTATCTTCAGGAATCACAATCAATCTTCGCTTAGATTTATGATCTTTTCCAAATTCTATTATTCCATCTATGGCAGAGATTACGGCTGGGTTTTTCGGATGTCTTGCTTCAAACAGTTCTGATATTCTGGGCAACCCACCCGTTATATCTCTTGTTTTTATAACATCTTTTGGAACTCTTGCTATGATATCTCCTGGAATGACTTTAGATCCGTTATCAACATTTATAACGGCATCAATTGAGAGAAAATACCTAGCTTCAATTTTGTTGGAAAGCATAACAGGCTTGCCTTGCTTATCCCTTATGGAAATCATAGGTCTATAATCAGATGAGCTTGAAGACTGCTTCCAATCAACCACAACTTTGCTAGAAATTCCAGTAGACTCATCAATGATTTCTCTTAAAGATTGTCCCTCAACTAAATCTACAAAATTCACAAATCCTTCAACTTCACAAATGACAGGGCTTGTGTATGGATCCCATTCGACTAAAACCTGACCGAGTTTTACTGCGTCGCCTTGCTCAACTTTCAATTTTGCTCCATAAGGGACTTTATAAGATAATCTTTCTCTTCCGTTTGAATCGATAAGAGCTAATTCGGCTTTTCTTGAAAGAACTATTGTATCTCCAGAGCTGTTTTTCGCAAAGTTCATATTTTTAAATGCTACGTTAGCATTCATCGATGCTTCGATGCTCGATTGTTCAGTGGTTTTTTGAGCTGCACCTCCGATATGGAATGTTCTCATCGTAAGCTGCGTTCCCGGTTCTCCAATCGATTGCGCAGCAATAACCCCGACTGTTTCCCCAACGCAAACAATTGTTCCACGAGCTAAATCTCTGCCATAGCATTTTGCACAAACTCCGTGCTTACTGTCACAAGTTACTGCAGACCGCACCCAAACTTCATCTATTCCTGCGTTTATTATCTTATCTGCTTTATATTCATCAATAAATCCGTTTGCAGGAAGAAGAAGTATCCCTGTATTAGGATCTATTAAGTCCTTTGAGACAAACCTTCCAAGAATTCTTTCTTTTAATGTAACAACTGTATTAGAGCCATCGTAAACAGGCTTCATCAAGATTCCATTTGTAGTTTTGCAATCCTCTTCTGTTACAACACAATCGTTAGCAACATCGACTAATCTCCTCGTGAGATATCCAGAGTTAGCTGTTTTTAAAGCTGTGTCAGTCAAACCCTTGCGGCTTCCGTGCGTGGAAATAAAGTATTCAAGGATAGACAACCCCTCTTTAAAGTTAGAAACGATTGGAGTCTCTATAATTTCTCCAGTAGGCTTTGCCATCAAACCTCGCATACCGGCAGATTGTTTTAACTGAGCCACAGATCCTCTAGCTTTGGAATGAATCATCATATAGACAGAATTTGGCTGTTTGCCTTGTTCTGAACTAGAAACAGCCTTCATGAGCGCTTCAGCGACTTTATCTCCACATTTATTCCAAGCGTCAACAACCTTGTTATATTTTTCTCCTTGAGTTATAAAGCCATCCAAATATTGTTGTTCAAACTCACCAACGATTTTTTTGGTTTTATTGACTAATTCTTCTTTCTCATTGGGTATGACAAGGTCATCTTTGCCATAAGATATTCCTGATAAAGTCATATATTTAAACCCTATCTCCTTTAATTTATCGACAAATATCGCAGTAGCTTTTGATCCGCAATGAAAATATATCGCATCGATTAAAGCGCTTATATCAGAAGATGTCATAATCTTATTTATTAACTCAAATTGCACCTGAGGATGTTTTGGTAAATACTGAGATAATATTACTCTCCCAGGAGTTGTCTCAACTAATTTATATTCAGTTGCGCCATCTTCGTTGTAGTGTGGGATTTTAGTGCGTATTTTGGTGTGATACGTAACAACATTTTGCTCCAGGGCATACATCAATTCACTTGTTCCGGAAATGCAAGCGCCTTCGTTTTTTAGGCCATCAATTTGTAATGTTAAATAATAAACACCTAAAACGATATCTTTAGATGGGACAACTATTGGTTTTCCATTAGAAGGACTTAGAATATTGTTGGTAGACAACATTAGAATTCTGGCTTCTAATTGAGCTTCGAGAGACAAAGGAATATGAACCGCCATTTGATCGCCATCAAAATCAGCATTAAAAGCAGAACACACTAACGGATGAAGCTGAATGGCTTTACCTTCGATTAAAACAGGCTCAAACGCTTGAATGCTTAGCCTATGCAAAGTCGGAGCACGGTTTAAAAGAACTGGATGTTCTCGAATGACTTCTTCTAAAATATCCCAAACCTCAGGCCTATCTCGCTCTATCATACGTTTTGCAGATTTCAAAGTGCTAGCAAGACCGTATTTTTCAAGTTTTGCATAAACGAATGGCCTAAATAGTTCTAAAGCCATCTTCTTTGGCAGGCCGCATTGATGTAGCTTTAATTCGGGGCCAACTATGATAACAGATCGTCCAGAATAATCGACGCGTTTCCCCAGTAAGTTTTGCCTAAATCTCCCTTGTTTTCCCTTCAACATATCTGACAAAGATTTTAGCGGTCTTTTGTTAGCTCCAACAATCGCTTTGGCTCCTCTTCTTTTATTGTCAAACAAAGCGTCCACCGATTCTTGCAACATTCTCTTTTCATTTCGAATAATGATATCAGGAGCTCTTAACTCAATTAATCTTTTCAGCCTGTTATTTCTATTGATTACTCTTCTATATAAGTCGTTTAGATCGCTTGTCGCAAACCTCCCTCCCTCAAGAGGAACAAGCGGCCTCAATTCCGGAGGAATAACAGGAAGAACAGTCATAACCAAATATTCTGGCTTTGCCCCAGTTTCGATAAATGCTTTTAATATCTTCAGTCTTTTTACTATCCTTTTTTTCCTTATATCAGCTACGCTAGATTCTAGTTCTTCTTTGAGTTTCTTTACTTCTTCATGAAGATCTAGTGCTCGCAACATATCTCTTATAGCCTCAGCGCCAATGTTGACCGAAAGGGCGCCTTCTCCGTATTTATCGAGAGCGTTTTGGTATTCTTCTTCAGTTATGGATTCTAGATACTGGAAATGGCTGAATCCAGGTTCTAAAACAACATATTTTTCAAAATACAATATCTTTTCAAGTTCTTTGATTCCGCGATCTAAAATCATTGATATCCTGCTTGGAATAGATTTCATAAACCAAACATGAACAACAGGAGCAGCAAGCTCTATATGCCCCATTCTTTCGCGACGAACTCTGCTTAATGTTATTTCAACTCCACATTTCTCGCATACTATGCCTTTATACTTCATTCGCTTATATCTGCCGCAGTTGCATTCATAATCTTTCACAGGGCCAAATATTCGAGCGCAAAACAATCCATCTCTTTCCGGTTTAAAAGTTCTGTAATTGATAGTCTCTGGTTTTTTGACTTCGCCAAACGACCAAGATCTGATTTCGTCGGGGCTAGCTATAGAAATCCTTATAGCATCAAATTCTGTTGAAACCCCCACTTTATCGTTTATAGCATAATCATTTTTTAAATTCATAAAACAACTCCTATGATCGCTTTTCTTGATCTTCATTAATATTTTCAAAAGAAACACTTAATGCAAGGGATCTCAATTCTTTTACTAAAACATTAAATGATTCAGGCAACTCTGGTTGAACTTCATTTCTTCCGTTAACTATAGATTCATAGACCTTCGTTCTGCCTTTAATGTCATCCGATTTTACTGTGAGCATTTCCCGCAAAACATGCGCTGCTCCATATCCCTGTAATGCCCAAACTTCCATTTCTCCGAATCTCTGACCGCCAAACTGAGCCTTTCCACCGAGAGGTTGCTGCGTGATGAGGCTATATGGTCCAACGGATCTTGCGTGAATCTTATCATCGACTAAATGATGCAATTTCAGCATATACTTGTGACCGATAGTTATTTTCCTATCAAATGGAAGCCCTGTTCGGCCATCGTATAATGTTACCTGACCAGATTTGTCAAACCCTGCCGCCTCGAGAAAATTCTCTATGTCACTCAATTTCGCTCCGTCGAAAACGGGGCTAGCGACAGGAACTCCTTTAGATAAATTATTTGCCAATTCCAATAATTCATCATTATTAAGAGAATTTATATCTTCTATATCTTCTTTATCAGTGTATATGTTAACAATTTTATCTTTCAATTCTTTAATATTTTTTTCATTTTTTCTATACTCATCAAGCAACTTTTGGATTTGCAAGCCAATTCCATGAGATGCAGCTCCCAAATGAGTTTCGAGTATTTGACCAACATTCATTCTGGATGGAAGCCCTAAAGGATTAAGAATAATGTCAACCGGAGTTCCATCTTCAAGATAAGGCATATCTTCAATAGGAAGTATTCTAGAGACTACTCCTTTGTTGCCATGTCTTCCAGCCATTTTATCACCAGGTTGAATTTTTCTTTTATTGGCAATAAAGACTTTGACTAACTTTAAAACTCCGGCAGGCAGATCATCTCCTTTTCGTAATTTATAGACGCTTTCTTCGAATGTTTTGTTAATCTTATTTATCTTTTCTTCGCATTGTTTAATTAATTTAGTTACGATTTTCTGAGACCTTTCATTATCTATCACTATATCCTTCAATTGATGAAATGAAAAATCTTTCAAAATATCAGACGTTAGAATTGTCCCTTCTGGGATTGATGATAAGCCCGAAATAAGCTTTTTGCTTGTCACCCGATTTAAAATATGCTTAGTATAAGTCTGTTCTAATATTTTTTTCTCAGCGTTTTTATCTTTTGCTAATTCTTCTATCATATTTCGTTCGATAGCAATCGATCTTTCATCTTTTTCAACTCCTTGCCGCATAAGTATTCTGACTTCAACGACAGTACCCGAAACTCCAGGCGGAACTCTAAAAGAACTATCCTTGACGTCCGTAGATTTTTCACCGAATATAGCTCTTAGCAATTTCTCTTCTGGAGTCATAGGCGTCTCACCTTTGGGAGTAACTTTCCCAACCAAAATATCCCCTGGGTTAACTTCTGCCCCAACATAAACTATCCCTGACTCATCCAGGTTTCTTAATGACTCTTCAGCAATATTGGGAATATCTCTTGTTATTTCTTCATTACCAAGTTTTGTGTCTCTTGCTAAAACTTCGAAGCTTTCAATATGAATTGATGTGAGGGAATCTTCTTTGACAACTTTTTCGGAAAGAACAACCGAATCTTCGAATGAGTATCCATTCCATGACATAAACGCTACGAGCAAATTTTTGCCTAAAGCTAATTCTCCATTATCTGTTGATGGGCCATCGGCTATTATGTCGCCAGCTTCGATTTTTTCTCCGGTTTTGACTAACGGCTTTTGATTCACACAAGTCCCCATGTTAGAGCATTGGAATTTCGACAAATTATAAACATCCGCTCCTTCTTCACCCTCTTTGGTTACTCTGACAACGATCCTTCTGGCATCGACATGATCAATGATTCCTGCTCTTTTAGCAACGACAGAGGATCCCGAATCTTTCGCAATAACAGCCTCCATGCCAGTTCCAACCAAAGGAGCTTCTGGTTTCAGAAGTGGGACTGCTTGTCTTTGCATGTTTGAACCCATCAGAGCGCGCGTAGCGTCGTCATTTTCTAAGAATGGAATAAGCGAAGCTGCAACAGAAACAACTTGTTTGGGAGAAACATCTATAAATGAAACTTCAGATTTTGGCCTCAGCCCAACTTCGCCTGCTTTTCGGCAAATAACCAAATCGTCTATTATATGCCCATCTTCATCAACGGCAACTCCAGCTTGAGCAATTGCACACTTCCCCTCTTCGGTTGCAGTTAGATAGACGACCTCATTTGTAACTTTCCCATCTATGACTCGTTTGTAAGGGCTCTCTATAAATCCGTATTTATTAATTTTTGCATAAGAAGCTAGCGAGTTAATTAATCCAATGTTTTGACCTTCCGGAGTTTCAATAGGACACAGCCTTGAATAATGTGTTGGGTGAACGTCGCGAACTTCAAATCCTGCTCGTTCTCTGGAAAGTCCACCAGGCCCTAAGGCTGAGAGCCTTCTTTTATGAGTAACTTCTGAAAGAGGATTTGTTTGATCCATGAATTGCGATAATTGCGAAGAAACGAAAAAATCTTTAATAGCGGCGATCAAAGGCTTCGCATTAATCAAATCGCTCGGAACAAATGAATCTATTTCTGTTGAGGTCATCTTTTCTTTTATGGTTCTCTCTATCCTGAGCATTCCAATCCTGCATTGATTCTCTATCAGCTCGCCAACGGATCTGATTCTTCTGTTGCCCAAATTATCTATATCATCAATGTCTCCTTTGCCATTTTTGACTGAGAACAGTAATTTGACTATTTCAATTAAGTCTCTTTTTTGCAAAGTTCGAACATCATCCGGAGTGTCTAAGTCGAGCCTATCATTTAATTTAGCACGTCCAACGGCAGATAAATCATATCGGTCTGGATTGAATATCAATGAATTTAAAAGCTCCTCTCCGCCGGCTATAGTCGGGGGTTCACCTGGCATTAAAAATTTATAAAACTCAAGCAATGCTTCGTCTCTGTTAAGACACTTTGAATGATCTAATGTATTTAGCATGTAAGATGTATTTGCGTGAGGATCTATGAGCAAAACTGGCAATGTCTCTATGCCCAACGATTTTATTTTTTCTAAAGTATCCTCTGTTATTGCATCTCCAGCTTCGAGGTATATTTCCCCCGTATTTTCGTTTATATGATCAAAAGCAATAATTTTACCAAGAAGATTTTCGTCTAAAACAAACAGCGATTTCAGCCCGAATGTTTCAAGCATATTTAAAACTCTTGGAGTCATCTTATCGCCTGCTTTAGCGACAATCTCCATTGTCTCGGCGTTAATCAAATCGCTTGTCAGCTTTTCTCCTTTTAACGCTTCTTTAATAAAATCAACGGCCCAACCATCTTTTACTTTTCGATATTCTATCGTTTTATCAAAAGATCTTAATATCTCTTCCTTTGACATTCCCGTCAGGCAATTTTCTGGGAGCAGTTCGTTTGGTTTTAATTTCTTTCTGTATTCTTCGGTTTCTTGACTATTGAGACACATGAAAAATGTCGAAGCTAAAACCCTTCTTCTTCTATCGACTCTTGCGTATAGAACGTCTCGATGATCGAACTCAAAATCTATCCAAGATCCTCTGTAAGGAATAACTCTCGCTGCGAATAGATATTTTCCTGAAGAATGAGTTTTGCCTTGGTCGTGATCTATAAAGACTCCAGGGCTTCTGTGCATTTGAGAAACAATAACTCTCTCTATCCCATTGAATATAAAAGTCCCGCGCTCAGTCATAAGCGGAATATCTCCAAGATAAACATCTTGCTCTTTTATGTCTTTGATTGTTCGAGCGCCTGTATCGAAATCAACATCCCAAATGACTAGCCTAAATTTACCGCGCAATGCTGATGAATACGTCCCTCCTCTATGACGACATTCCAGCTCTGTATATTTGGGTTCATCAAAATAATAACCACAAAACTCTAAATGAGCTTTGCCTCCATTGTCTTTTATTGGACAAAACGAATTGAAAATTCCAAGCAGACCTATATTTTCTCTTTTTTCAGCCGGAACGTCTTTTTGTAAAAATGCATCATAAGAGCTTTTTTGGAGAGCTATAAGATCTGGGATTTGGTTCTTTTCTTTTATTCTTCCGAATGATTTACGGAAACGCTTACGTCCTGTGTATGATCTAACCATAACAATTACAACCTTTTAAAACAGCGAAACAAAATCGAGTTGAGCAGCTGAAGAACTGCCCAATTCTGTTAATTATTTAATTGTTACTTTCGCTCCCGCTGTTTCGAGTTGCTTCTTGATTTTTTCGGCCTCATCCTTTGATATACCCCCCTTGACTACCTTTGGGGCGCTTTCCACCAATTCTTTCGCTTCCTTCAGCCCTAAATCGGGGAGGATGCTCCTGACTTCTTTAATAACAGCGATTTTATTTCCACCGCTTTCCGTTAATTCAACGTCAAATTCTGTTTGCTCTTCCGCAACAGCTCCAGCGGCAACCGGCCCGGCCGCAACCGCAACTGCCGCCGCGGCGCTAACTCCCCATTTTTCTTCTAACATTTTTGAAAGTTCGGCAGCTTCTAAGACTGTTAAACCTGACAATTCTTCAACTATTTTTGCTAAATCAGCCATTTTTATACTCCTTAATAATTTACTAAATTAAACTTTAATTAACTCTCTTTTGCAGCAATAACCCTTGCAACTCTCGCGGATGGCTCCTTAATTGTTCGAACAATTTTCGAAGCAGCCGCAGTAATCAATCCAATAATTTTTGCCCGAAGCTCATCAACAGATGGAAGTGATGCTAGTTCTGCAATTG
>JAIRKP010000045.1 GCA_031260085.1 Holosporales bacterium
AATAGAGTAGTCAGTGTTAGAGGTAGTGAAGAGCATCACCTTTTTCAGGCCCAAAACATTAAAATGTTCCACATGGAGCAATTGAAACTTTAGTGCTTCAAAAGTACTCGAATATTATATCAAAATACTGCTAATTTTGGTTGTGGGCTTGAAAACTTTGATTTCCAAGCCCCTGTGGCCCAAACAAGCCATAGCTTGTTTGGGCAATAAGGACACTATCACTGATATACCAACTATGGACTACGGCACCAACTACCTTCTCTCACTCACTCAATACTCTCAACCAATCTCGTAATTACTTTACTTTATAAGGAGAATTAAAATGACAATGCCAATATTACAAGCTGTTTTATCTTTAGCTCAATTTGCACCTTCCGTATCAAAATGGCTAAACGGATCGAAAATCGATACTATTTCGAAAAAGATAATTGAGATAGCTAAATCCGTAACAAATGCTAAAGACGAATTTGATGCTGTCGAAAAATTAAAATCGGATAAACGCTTGCTAACGCTATTCCAAAAAGCTTTAATAAACTCAGAAAGAGAAATCGAACTAGCCATAATAAAAGACAAAGAAAACGCACGCACAAGAGACATTGCTATAATAAATTCAGGAAAAAGAAATAAACGAGCTGATATAATGGTCTTAGCGGCCGCGATCGGGCTTGTTGTTTGCCTTTTGACTTTGATTGTATATAAGAAAGATTTACCAGGAGAGGCGGTTGGAATTATATCCACTATCGCCGGGATTTTCGGTTCTTGCTTGAGAGATGCTTATAATTTCGAATTCGGTTCATCACGAGGCAGCAAAGAAAAAGATCAAACAGTTGCTGCTATGATATCGAAAAATCCATAAATGCTATATACACCGCAGCTTATGAGATTCCTGTCTTAGATTTTTAATTCGAAGGGGGCTCAATAATTGGCATGCGATATGATACTTATGCTTTGTCTTGATATTCACATAAAAGCCTATGCTTTTATGTGACTCTAATTGAATATCGACCCTAAACTTGATACGCTGCTTACCTTACCGAGGTTAAGCATAGGACGTCTGAAAGCTCGATTTTGCGATACCTCTTTCAAGTAAAAGAAACTCCGTGCTGATATATTAAATAGCCTATATAGTCTGTCAAGGAGGAGAACTAAGTGATCCTTGACAGACTAATGTCGCGAGTATGGTATAATTATTATACCATACTCGCGCCACGTGGGGCCATAAAGTCTATGCTTTTATGGGGCTCTAATATCGAGCCAGTATCGTATGCAGCTTGATTCAAAGCTCAATAAAATATTAGTTTTGTCCAACTGTCTATTTCAATTCCTGCTAAGATCAATCGTTGCAGAGACCTAACGGGGCACAATTAATAAGATTTGTCTTTTTAAATAGTGACACAAGATAATTATATCTCGTTATCAGACTTTGTTACTGCAAATCCCCATAACCTCCCATAAGAGTACCTGACGCTATAAGATGCAGTTCCTATGCTCCTCTCAATAGCACTTCTTTACTCATTATTTGTAACTGATCTAACGAATCCTTCCTAAGCGTGCCCCCAATTTTTCCTATACCGAAACCAAGATATATTATACTTCTGCTATTTGGATTTAGTAATATCGTTGTAATTAAGCAACATTGTTTTTATTGATAATGCTTATAAATCGTTTTATTTTTTGTTTATCTGTTTATAAAGGTAAAATTAAATAGTAAGGTTTTGTTTTCATTTTTATATGTCTAAAGAAGATTTAGTTGAATTTAATGGATCGGTAACCGAGATTTTGCCGAATGCTATGTTTAGAGTGAATTTGGATAATGGGCATATGATTTTAGCCCATACCTCTGGAAAAATGAGAAAAAATAGAATAAGAGTTTTGGTTGGAGACAAAGTTAAGGTGGAAATGACTCCATATGATCTTTCGAAGGGAAGAATTACGTTTAGAGAAAAATAAATTGCATTTTGAATTAACTTCAAATTATTTTCCAGCAGGCGACCAAGGCAATGCTATATCTTTTTTATTAAATGGGATAAAAAAGGGAAGAAGAAACCAGGTTTTGGTCGGCGTAACTGGATCTGGGAAAACATTTACAATTGCAAATGTAATACAAAATCTTCAACGTCCAACGCTCATAATGACTCACAATAAAACATTGGCTGCACAAATATATTCTGAAATGTCTGAGTTTTTTCCCAAAAATGCTGTTGAGTATTTTGTTTCATATTATGATTACTATCAACCGGAAGCATATGTTGCTCATTCTGACACATATATAGAAAAAACCTCCTCAATAAACGAGGAAATCGACAGAATGCGCCATTCGGCAACAAGATCTCTTTTGGAAAGAAAAGATGTAATAATAGTCGCTAGTGTTTCATGTATATACGGAATAGGCCCAATTGACAGCTATAGCGAAACAATATTGACATTAACAACCAATCAAAATATTTCTCCCCAGAAGCTATGCAGGCTGTTGGCGGATCTTCAATATCAAAGAAATGATATGGAGTTTAAAAGAGGAATCTTTAGATCAAGTGGTGATATAGTTGAAATATTTCCAGCTCATAAAGCTAATTCCTTCTGGAAGATAAGCTTTTTCGGGAATACAATAGAAACTATTTCAGAACTCGAATATCCCTCTCGAAAAAAAATAAAATTACTAACTGAGATAAAAATATTCTCAAACACACATTATATTACTACGGCCGAAGTTATAGATAAAGCAATATCTCAAATAAAAATTGATTTACAAATTCAATTGAAAGAATTCGAAAAAGAAGGTAAGTTAATCGAAAAACAAAGGCTAGAGCAAAAAGTTAACTTCGATATCGAGATGCTCCAGTCAACCGGAACATGCTCTGGAATCGAAAACTATTCACGATATTTAACACAAAGAGCGCCAGGAGAACCTCCCCCAACGCTACTCGAATATTTACCAAGTGACTCGCTCTTGGTCGTTGACGAAAGTCACGTTAGCGTTCCCCAGATAAGAGGAATGTATTTGGGCGATAGATCAAGAAAAGAAAATCTTTCAAATTATGGATTTAGATTGCCTTCATGCATGGATAATAGACCACTCAAGTTTGAAGAATGGGATTTTTTTAGACCACAGACCATTTTCTTATCAGCAACTCCTGGCGAATTCGAAATATCAAGATCGAGCAATAATGGGATTGTCGAACAATTAATACGCCCAACTGGTATTTTGGATCCCATTTGCATTGTAAAACCTTGCGAGAATCAAATTGATGACTTGATGACTGAAATTCAGGAAACCAAATCAAAAGGATTTAAAACATTAGTTACAACCCTAACAAAAAGCATGGCCGAACAATTGACTGAGTATCTCGCTGAACAGGGAATAAATGTATCCTATATGCATTCAGATACCGATACTTTAGATCGAATTGAGATAGTCAGAGCCTTGAAAGCAGGCGAGATAGATGTTTTGGTCGGGATAAATTT
>JAIRKP010000049.1 GCA_031260085.1 Holosporales bacterium
ATATTTCAATTGTTCCACGTGGAACATTTTATATTCAGATTGTGCACAATCAGTGATTGCTTTTTGTGTCACTTAAATACGATGGAACTTGTTTATAGTCTGAACAATCTATACACCTAAGCACATCATACATCTTTGCTGTCGCCTTCCGAGTTAGGCAATCCTCCTAATGAAAACTCTAAAGTTGAATCCGGTTCTTTTTCTTTAAATTCTAAAATTTGACCATCAAAAATTTTTCTCACTTCCTCTCCGGTCAATGTTTCTTGTTCTATCAGATTTGTTGCAATTAATACCAATTTATCTCGGTTTTCTAAAACCAAAGCTTTGACTTCTTTGTAAGCATTATCAATAAGTTCTTTTATTTCCATATCTATTGTTTCGGAGGTCTTTTGAGATATTTGATCGCTTGCCTCCATATAATATCCATCTGAATTATAAAATGATCTAAATCCTAATTTCTCGCTCATTCCCCATTTTATGATCATATTTTTTGCGATATTTGTTGCTTGTTTTATATCTTGCGAAGCGCCTGTCGTTATTTTATCTTCGCCAAATATAACTTCTTCTGCAGCTCTTCCTCCCATGTTAACTTTAATATTTGAGATAAGCTCTGTTTTAGAAGTCGAAAGTTTATCTTTTTCGGGTAATCGAACAACCATTCCTAAAGCGCCACCTCTTGGAATAATAGTAACTTTATGAATTGGATCAGATGCAGGAACGAGAAGAGCAATTAATGCGTGCCCCGATTCATGATATGCTGTTAACCTTTTTTCTTCGTCAGTCATACTCATAGATTTTCGTTCTGTGCCCATTATAACCTTGTCTTTTGCTAGCTCAAAATCCTTCATTGACACAGCTAGCTTGTTTTCTCGAGCAGCCAAAAGAGCTGCCTCATTCACCAAATTTGCCAATTCAGCGCCTGAGAATCCAGGCGTACCTCTTGCAATTACTTTCAAATTAACATCCGGCGCAATTGGAACATTTTTGGAATGCACTTTCAAAATTTTTTCACGTCCTCCCATATCGGGATATTGAACAGTTATCCTTCTATCAAATCTTCCAGGCCTAAGCAGAGCAGGGTCCAAAACATCCGAACGATTAGTTGCTGCTAAAACAATAACGCCTTGTTTTTCATCAAAACCATCCATCTCAACAAGAAGCTGATTTAAGGTTTGCTCCCGTTCATCATTTCCTCCACGCATAACTGAATCTCTTCTTCGACCAACTGCGTCTATTTCATCGATAAAAACAATGCATGGGGAATTCCTTTTGGCGTTTTCGAACATATCTCTGACTCGACTTGCCCCAACCCCAACAAAGACTTCCACAAAGTCAGATCCCGAGATGCTATAAAATGGAACCCCAGCCTCGCCGGCGATTGCTCTTGCTAAGAGAGTTTTACCATTTCCGGGGTCTCCCACCAACAAAACACCACGCGGTATTTTCCCGCCAAGCCTTTGAAATTTTTGAGGATTTTTTAGAAAATCAACAATTTCTTCTAATTCTTGTTTCGCTTCATCAATTCCGGCAACGTCTTTAAAAGTTACATTAACTTTTTTAGCTTGAAACATTTTTGCCTTTGTTTTTCCAAAACCAAGCGCACTAGAACTTCCAATTCCTCCTTTGCCTCCAGATTGCATTTGCCGCGAAGAATATACCATAAGGCCTATGATTAATAGCATTGGCAACCACGGCAAAAGCTGAGATAATATAAATCCCCATCCAGACTCTCCTGTGTCAACCTTTATTTCAACATTATTTTCTAATAGCTTATCCACCATTTTAAAATCAACGGGAGTTATTGTATAAAAAACCTTCCCGTTTCTGAATACTCCAACCACCTTTGAAGTTGAATTTCTTATCAAAACCTCTTTGACATTGCCATTTTCCGCTTCTTTTATAAATGTAGAGTATGAAAGCTCTTGAGGCCCTGAGTTGAAAAGTTTCTCATCGAACGGATTTGCTATTAACAACAAAAACCCAAGCAAGCATATCCAAGTTATAACGTTTTTAATATTTTTTTTCACATGAAACAGACAAAATTAGTATTTATAGAAGTATAGCACAATTTAGTTAGAATTGCATTCCACGCGGGCGCGAGTGTGGTATAGATATTATACCATACTCGCGCCATCAGTCTGTCAAGGATCACTTCGTTCTCCTCCTTGACAGACTATATGTTACTAATTATACAACTTATGTGAAAGTGAGGTTATACTAAAAACTCTATTTATTACCAACAAGAATCTATATAATCTCCAAAAGTTAAAGCTTCTGGAAGAAGCTCATAGTACAAAATCGTCGACTTAGATGGAAGATATAATAATCATTGGTAAGGCAAGTATATTATTAAGGTTATGTTCAGATATCCAATTGGAGTCACAGAAAAGCATCTGCTTTTCTGTGATCACGGGGGCGCGATTATCCGAAGAAACTTCGGGCAAAATCTTTGATTTTGCGCTAAATCAGAGATTTAGCATAATCGCGCCCCCGTGGGTTGGGATGTAAATCAATGATTTTCCTATAGCTACAAATTGAGCTTAGTTCAAAAAACTAGTGTGTCTCCTCTTATATATTATTTGCCGCAACGAAATATAAGAGTTCAGACACTGATACATGGAATCTAGAATTAAGGGAATTCAAGGCGCAATAACCTCCTGATTCATAACCCCGCCGCTAGCATTGCTCTCATACCTGGTCTTCGGGCAAGTAATCTAGTAGGAGATTCTCTCGCCTGTTGGGCGTAGCCCCACTGAACCACATCAGAGGCTGCCGCCTTGTTTCTTTGTTGAGGTATAGTCGTTGTTCTTAATAGGTTAGTATCATGTGGCTCGGTTTATTCATTTTAGGGTTTTCCTTTCTTTTTATTTGTTTTTTATATTGTGATATGGTGTGTGGATTAATTTGCGGTTAACTTGGATTTTGTTTTTTGAGGTGGAATTTGGTTGCACCTCAAAAAAGGCTATTTTCAGACGCTCCGGCCCCATCAAACTACCGCTTTTAGGGCAATATATACTTCTCTTGCAAGACCTTACTATATGATAAAAGATATTGATAAATTTGATAGATTGACTACAATATCGCTATGAAGCATTTATGCGGACGTAGTTCAATGGTAGAACACAAGCTTCCCAAGCTTGGAGCGTGGGTCCGATTCCCATCGTCCGCTCCATATTATGTGTATGTTTGCGTTATCTTTTGTTATTCATCATTCTGCTTTATCTGAATTAGATAATTTTCTTGAGAGTTTAGTTGTTTGCAACTATTCTGTTTTTGAAAATTTAGGCAAGAGTTTATCTGACTTTTTAGATGAAGATGGATTTCCAATTGCTAAATTCTTTAATGTAGAGATTTTAGAAGAGTCTGAATTTACAGCAAAAGAACTTAAAGTAAAAATTGAACAGCATTTTAAACATTCTATATTTGAAACTTCTATTTCGGCTATAAACAATCAAGATTGGATTGAATTATATAAAAAAGAGCTAACTCCGATTATTTGCGGAAAATTTTTCTTTTATAACGATAATTTACAAAAACCTGAAGATACTTCTGCTTTAATTCCAATTAAACTAAATTCGGCTTTAGCTTTTGGCAGCGGGCACCACCAAACGACTAAGTCTTGCTTATTAAATATGGAATATTTAAACGATATTAATTTCTGTCCGAAAAGAATATTGGATATGGGATGCGGAACAGGTATTTTAGGAATATGTGCTTTAAAAATATGGCCCGACGCTAAGTTACTTGGAATCGATATAGACAAGGAAGCTGTTGATATAACTATTGTTAATTACAAATCCAACAATATTAAAGCTAATGCTATTCAAGCTTCTGATATTAAACATATAACTTCAAAATTTGATTTAATATTTTGCAATATATTAAAACAGCCTCTCATAGAATTAAGTAAACAATTTGATGAGAAATTAGAAAATAATGGCCGAATCATAACATCAGGTTATACAAAAAATCAAGAAGCTGAAATTATAAAACAGTATTGCAGTTTAGATTTCGAGTTAGAAAATCGAATTATCATATATGATTGGCTGTCTATTATCTTTAGGAAAGCATGAATACAACCGATAAATCAAAAATACTCCGAGAATTCACATTATTTTTATATAGTTTTCTCATTAGTTTCGTAAATTACTGTTTGTTTCAGATATTAGATATAATCTATATTCCTTTAACTATAATGCCTATCATATGCTATATTTTGAAATATCCAATTCCATATTTAGTTATATTTGCCTTAGGCATAATAGATGACACATTTCTGAATTCGCCGCTTGGCCTACATCCGGTGATATATTTGATATTTGCACATACAACAATGAATTCGAAAGTACATACCAATAAAGCAAAAATTATTATTGCAATTTCGCTGTATATATTAACTAATATAGTGTATTTTATCGTATTATCCAATTAGTGCTTCAGTAACAATAGCTAACAAGTTGGATATCTGAACATAAACTTAACACTTTACTGAGAATACGATTTTGCCCGAAGTTTTTTAGGATAATCAGGCCTCCAGTGCGCTGTCCCCACATTGATAAACTTCTCTCAACCTATATTAGACTTTAAATAGATCTCTTTCGAAACTAAATATCATTCCTAAATTAGTTACCTATGCAAAGAGTAATCTTTGCATGGATCTCAGGTGGCGCGATT
>JAIRKP010000051.1 GCA_031260085.1 Holosporales bacterium
AAATAATGTTATAATCCAGATGTTTTTATAATTTTGTATTTTTCGATGAATAAAGTTTTATTATGCATATTAGATGGCTTTGGATACTCCGAGAAAACTTTTGGCAATGCGACCAAAGAATCTGAATATATTTGGGAATTGTTTAAATCCGAAGAATCGGCTTTATTAGAAGCTTCCGGGAAATATGTCGGGCTTCCCGATGGGCAGGTTGGAAATTCCGAAGTCGGTCATTTGACTATTGGATCCGGCCGGATTCTAAAACAAAAACTTCCATTAATAACTGACGCAATAGATTCGGGAGAACTAGCTCATAACAAAACTTTAACAGCTTTTCTTTCTAATATACAAAACAATACTTGTCATTTAATGGGGTTATTTTCAAATGGCGGAGTTCATTCTGATATAAAACATTTTTTTTGGGCTATTAAGTTTCTGAGAAAAAACAATATAAAGATAAGGGTACATTTATTCTTAGATGGAAGAGATGTTGGATATAGAGATGGTCTCGAAACTTTATCGAAAGCTTTAAATAATGAAGACATTAAGGTTGATGAAATAGCAACTATTCAAGGCCGATTCTTTGCAATGGATAGAGATAATAGATGGGATAGAACCGAACAAGCTTATAATGCAATAGCGTATGCCGAAGCCGAAATAATAACTAAAGCCCCGTTAGAGATAATAAAAAACTTTTACGATCAAAATATAAATGATGAAATGATTCCTCCGTTAGTTATGGATACTTATAGTGGCGCGGATGAAGGCGATTCGTTCTGGATGTTAAATTTTAGAACTGACAGAATAAAGCAAATTCTTTCAATGCTTATTAATAATAAATTCAAATTACTAAACATGGTAAATTGTGGCGAAGAAATTGACAAACATTCCTCTATTATATTTGAATCAACAGAAGTAAAAAATACATTAGGAGAAGTATTGGCAAATTTCGATATACCTCAGTTGCGAATTGCAGAAACTGAGAAATACGCTCATGTTACTTACTTTTTGAATGGAGGAAAAGATATTCAATATCATTTAGAAGATCGCATTTTAATACCATCTTTGAAGGTTCCAAATTATGAAGAAACCCCAGATATGAGATGTCCCGAAATTTCTGATCATATTGTTGATGCATTGCAAAACGAAAAGTATAGAGTGATAATAGCCAATTTTGCAAGCCCAGATATGATAGGCCACACCGGAAACTTTAAGGCAACTCGCACAGCTTTAAGGCTCTTGGATCAGCATTTAAGGAAAATAATTGACACAGCTTTAAAAAATAACTTTTATATTATCGTGACGGCGGATCATGGAAATGCTGAAGATATGATTAATCAAGACCAAACTCCTATGAAAACGCACACTTGCTCTAAAGTTCCCTTTATTTTTATTCAAAATCATCGAAAGTTTACGATTCTTCGAAAACATGCAGAACTTGCCGATATTGCCCCTACTATATTAAACATTCTCGATATTCCTCGCCCAAATAAAATGAGCGGTCGTCCATTAGTAGACTAGGCAAGTGTGGCGTATGGAAAGCTTTTTGGACCTGCTTCGTATTAGTGCTTAACTTATCATTTGGATTTATTGTTTCGGGAAATCGTTGTCACACATTTCTTCTCAAAATCAACAGTTATGCCTGTATATCAAGGGTATGATTTTACAAAAGGTTTGCTGGTATATTAAATACATGACATACTAATAACCGTATCTATTTTCAGATACAGTGTTACTTTACAGTATAAAATTTAGATTAATAAAATACTTAAAAAGAATTCGAATCTCAACAATGATGATAATTTAGTATAATGAAAATCTCGGACGTTCATTATATCCCCGAAGCGCGAGTATGGTATCGTGATTATACCATACTCGCGCCATCAGTCTGTCAAGGATCACTTCGTTCTCCTCCTTGATATAATTATTGTATAATATTGTCCCATAATTCCGCTACTCCATTGCCGAAGGCGTCGAAAGAAGTCTATTTTTCTGCGCTTCATTTTCTCTTATTAAAAATCTAGGTAATGCAAGGCTCCAAAATAAGTTGTCAATCCCCTAATAATGCTGTGCCTACAAAAGCGCAAGGGTAAGAATCCATTCTAATGAATAGAAGACATCGTTTGAGATGGAGAGAGGCCTTCATGCCTAACAGTTTTTGAGAAACGATTTTGATACAGAACACATATCGCTAATGTTAACAGATGTTTACTAAAGGGCACGCTGAATGATTGGATACTATGAGGCGTTGGTTCTGCGTGCTTAGAGTAAAGAAATTTACTCTGGCGGATGAGGTGGGATTTGAACCCACGAAGGAGTTGCCCCCTTGCCGGTTTTCAAGACCGGTGCCTTAAACCACTCGACCACCCATCCTTAATTAGGATTATAATTCGGTAATTACAAAATATCAATTGAGAGCAATACGCGCATTTCGTCTAGAGATTATCGTCAAGAGATAAATATGGCATGCATAGACGAATATAACAGAACTTTCATCACTGCAGGACTATGGATCGTCATATAGTTCACTGGAGAGATCTGCCACCAAACTAGGGAGACTGAAAGAATAGATTTCTTTCGAAACTAGATTTTCCTCAAGTTTCTAATTTCAGTAAAGATTACTCTTTAACAGGAACTTAACCGGGGGCGCGATTATCCGAAGAAACTTCGGGCAAAATCTTCGATTTTGCGATAAATCTATGATTTATCATAATCGCGCCCCCGGTGGCCCGGAAAAGCTTTGTCTTTTCAGGAACACTATAAGATCTACTTCACAGCAGCAAGGATGGGATTTGAGGGAAGTCTAATATCAGGGTAGCGAATGCATTCTAAACCTTACGCATCCTATTATGGCGTTCCTTTTAATGAAACTTCTTTACATTAATAAAGATACTATCCCCCTACGTGCGAGAGAGGGTGAAAACCCTCCCCCTTAGGTAAACACCTTAGTATGATATTGATGTTCCGAGATTCATAGTATTGTCGGTCGTATATATTATGTATATTGATTCGATTAAAGGTTAGGGATTTTATCTTACGGAGGGGGAGTAAATTAACACGAACTGGGGCGCGGTATGTTATAATAATTTTACCATAATCGATCCCCAGGGATACGGAAAGCTACTGCTTTTCGGGCAATTAATGAATTCCTCCCTTGAATAAAGCCGAGAGTCTACTGATATATTTCCTTTATCAAACTCTACATCTGTCAGCTACTAAAGTGTTCCCCTTAAAGTCAAGGGCTTTAACCCTATCCCACGGTGGGGGAGTGAACGAGGTATCGTTTCTGATACCCCATATGTTTTGCTAAACAATGAATTCTAGAGGACGTGGCGGGAGAGGAAATAGCCGGCTTCTGGCGGTTGTTAAGGATTCGATCAGCTGCTGCCCAATGTCTATTGGAGCTGGACGTTGCCCATTGTTTGTAAGCAGATTCCATGTTGTGGGGTGATTGGCGCATGCTTGCTGTATTTGGTAGAATCCATTGTTTATCATGAGGAATGACAGTGTGTCTTCGATCGCCCGGAAATAATGTAGGCCAGCTGGATTGCCCTGAATTTCTGTCATGGTGGGGATATGGGCTTGCGGATCTTGTGGAAGAAAGTAAGAAACAGCCTGTTGGAGGACGTTCATTGTTTGTGGTGTTGGTCTGTTCCGCTCTATGAGTCGGAATATTGTGTCTAGGGAGTGAG
>JAIRKP010000055.1 GCA_031260085.1 Holosporales bacterium
TACATTATAAGAGCTATACTAACTTCTGCTGTTTTTCAGTTAATTCATGATATTCCTCCATTTACAAATCATCAGGCAATCATATTCATCCCTTTAACACTATATAAGTTACACAAAAATGAATGGTACTCTAATAAATAAACGTAACATGTTGATGATTGAGATATTCAAATATTATGTTTGGTAGAAGCTCCACACATCGTTTTATGGTATCTATCAAGTAACGAGTTTGCAACTATTATCTTCTATGCTGTGTGAATCTCATAATGAACTACTTCCTAAAACAACTCATATATTTTTTCTGATTATCATGAAAATATGATTAAAATAGCTTAGTCATATCGAGTCATTAAAGAGTTGCAACGATCTAAGAGGATTCATAAGCTATCGTTTAGACATCTAGACTTATAGATTCGTTATTGGCTATATATCACCAGAAATTCATTGATTTCCAAACGAATTGAAGTAAAGCAAAGTAAAATTTTATACTTCCAGATTGTTCACTTAAGTGCAAACTTTGCAAAGTTTAAGTCTGCGGGCAAGGGAGTTATGGAGTTATTTTAGCCCTAAAAATTCCATTTTGGTGGCGGAGAGAGGGGGATTCGAACCCCCGATATGGTTTTAACATATACTCGCTTTCCAGGCGGGCGCCTTCAGCCTCTCGGCCATCTCTCCTTGTGTGTTTGTATTTTATTAAGTTTCTTATACTTTAGTCAATCCTATTGCCTTTATATTATTTCATCTCCGAAGAAATTCGCCTTGCAATGTCTATCTTCAGTTATCTGTCTTACCCGAAATTGTAATTCACTTGATTTTTGTTAAAGTTTAATGCAGTCCAAATATGGACACTATTCTTCATACAATCGAGCTTGGGAAGAGGCTTACTTCCATTTATAGGGAAGCTGAAAATAAGCTAGCCGAGAATTATGGTCCCTATGGAAGCCTTTGGGATAAACCTCAATCTCCTGCTTCCGCGCCTTTGGATTTTGGAGTCGCTAAAACTCAAGTGATCGCGCAGACTCTCGATATTCAGAGGTTATTAATAGAGATCCGATATCATCACGCGCCCTCATCAGGAACGACTTTGACAGACTTTTCAGAGTACTTTAGAAGAATTATACTGGCTCACAGGAAGTACCCCTTATTGGAGTAATAGTACCACTGGCTGAACGCGGGTTGATATCAAGCACACTAAGGGCAAAGAGTTATCTTTACGCCGAAGGCAACGGTAATGTACTTCAGGCGTGGTCTTTGCTCAAGCTTATTCCAGAGGGTACTTGTATAGAACATTGGACCTGGGTTGCTCATCAGTGCAGTTTTTGTTAGACTTCTTTCGAAAGCTGCAACAATAAAGTAACGAATATTAAAGGCGGTGCAATTATGGTATAATATTTTACAATAATTGCGTCCCGGGGGTCCGAAATGCATAAGCTTTTCGGACAAAAAAAGAATATCTGTCATAACCCTCCATAATCTGCTTCTATAGTGAGGCATGCCTTTTTAAGGCGCTATGACTTTATAAACTTTTTTAAAAATGATATAAATACGGGCAAGGCGACGCGAGCACCTGAGCAATGATCTCCGAGGCTTTTTGGGAATTTATATCCTATAAAAGTGCAAAATAGATAAGTCTTACCTTTAAATGTAAAGTATCCTATGAACCACGCATCTTTGAAGTTGTTGGTAGTTCCTGTTTTACCGCCTATTTGGATTCCGTATTCTTCTTCAACGCCGGCTAATCTTGAGGCGGTTCCAAACTTGCACGTATCGGATAACATGTTTTTTATGCTATTGGCGGTTTCTTTGGATAGTATTTTCTTCTTTTTTATAGCGCATAAATTATCTAATGCATGTCTATGTTCATCTAGCAGATTTGGCTGTGAAATGTTTTGTATAAATCTTGGGAAGACCATTTCACCTTCATTGACAAAAGCTGAAAACGCTGATAATAAGTTGATTGGGAGAACTTCAATAGAGCCTAATACCGATGAAATTGGAACTTTGTCTTGAGTTAACTGAGCTTCTTTCAAAAGCTTTGAAATAGGCGCAATGCCAATAGATAAAGCTAAGTTAACCGTTGAAAGGTTGCGGGAATGTATTAACCCATCTCTAAGCGGAGTTTTCCCATAAGATTTTCCATTATAGTTATGAGGAGAGTATTTTTCTCCTTTCGATAATGTTATAACCACAGGCTTATCTTCGATTGTATCAAACTCGTTCATTCCTTGTTCGAGAGCAGCTGCGTATACGAAAGGTTTGATTGTTGAGCCTGGCTGCCTTTTTGCTTGTGTTATGCAATTAAACGGAGAAATATCAAAACTATATCCTCCAACCATTCCTAAAATATCTCCATTGCTTGTATCCATAAGAATAGCGCCTCCCGTAATTTCTGGAGTTTGATATATTTCGTATTCATTTGAATTCTTCAAAAATCTACACAAAATAACATCTCCAATATTAATTTTTACATTTTTATAATTCTTCTCATTTAATTTTATTTCAATTTTTTGCTCTAAAGTATTGCATATAATGTAATTCTTTTGGACGTCTATTACTACACATGAAGTTATTTTATTTATTGTTGCTGGTAAATCTTTGTTTATTTTTTTCAAAATTTCTTTATAATCTCTAGAATCATTTTTTATATTTCTTATCACACCTTTCCAATGCTGAGTTTTTGTAAAGTTTATTAACTCACCTTCGAAAGCCTCAGTTAAAGCTTCTTGTATTTTCTTATTCATTGTTGTTTTGATATAAAATCCTTTGCTAAAGAATTCTTCCTGAGATACTTTTTTAGAGATGATTCTAAAAATTTCATCCGAAAAATATGGGGAAGAGATTTTGTTTTTTCTAGATTTTATCAATATAGGAGCACTTAATGCAGATTTCAATTGCGCTTTAGTGATGTACCCAAGCTCATACATTTGATAAAGGATAGAATTTCTTTTCGTAAGTAATTTTGATGAATTAAGCGAGTTTATATAAATCGAAGGAGCGCTTGGAATCGCCGCTAAAAAGGCTGCTTCTTCTG
>JAIRKP010000107.1 GCA_031260085.1 Holosporales bacterium
AAGAAAAAATAATTTTAAATCCTAAAGCAACACAGGTGGATCCAGAATCTTTAGAAGCTATACAGAGAATTTTGGCCCTAAACTTTAGTTCATAAGTCCAAATTCTGGATTGCCATAGTGCGAAAGTGTATTTGGGGAGTTTTAAGCTCCTCGCAGGGATAAATCTGAAGATTTTTACACTTTAAAATATAGCCGAACAATGAGATCAAGAGAGCTTTATACAAATTCACTATTCTGATTTTGTAGTTTTGTTTTCTTCATAATTAGCGGAAAGCGAGGGTAAATATTCGCTCCAAAATGCGATAAACTGATCTCGAGATACCTTTGTTGGTGGGATTTGGGTTTGATATCCTGTATAATGTATCGCGATATATTTGTAATTTTTAGGAAGATGCTCCCTAACATCGTCTAAGTTTTTTTCGCTGTCGTCAATAAATACCACCACCTCCACAGGTTTTTTCATAAGTGGTAGAAATTTCCGCAAAAGCAACCCTTTAGATTTCGTCCCATCCGTTGTTAGACAACTTCCTGCAAAGATTCCGAGATTAGGATCCGTGAATTTTTCTGCATCGATTGGTTTAATGCCGAAAATATTTTCCATGTCACTATTTCTTTTATGAATTATCGTATAATCTTTGCCAGCTGCAAGAGAAGTTAGCCCAACAACCTGCCCGCCTAAATTTTGTAACTTTTGGATAGTGGGTTTTGCATAGCTATCCAGAATGGCTTGAGGATTCTGCATAAAGACTTCCCCCCAAGCATTATCGATTTCTTGAGTCGTTTTATCTTTGAGAACATTATAGTGTGCTTTGAAATTGTGAGAATACGTGCATGGATGATTTGTATACGTCAGAACATTATCGACATCCACGCAGATAAGAGTGTTTTCAAGATTATTGGTTGCTTTTAAAATAATGTCTTCAACATCGTGCCAATTATCAGCTCCAATATTCAATTTGAGCGCTATAAAGCACCACAGCAAAAATGTCTTTATCATTTCTTTGACCTCTCGTCTTATTTAGACTTGGATTATAGCACTAAACATATCAGATAAGCAATCATATATTTTTTCTGTAAAAATTCAAATACTTTGAGCCACACTGGATAACTCCAGAACGTCACCATTTCATCTACGGGAGTAACTCTTGGTGAGGCTGCATTCGTAAGAATTCATACGTGTTTCACAAATAGTATCTTCTAATACTCATTATTCTTCTCTTCTGTCTTAGTTGTGTTTGAACTTAGTTAATGCGAGCTAATATCTAGAATAATATTCTCACTTTAAAATAACATATCTGTTTACCTAAGTTATTAAAAATGTTAAAATTTTAAAAAAATTATACAATAAGATCGGGATGAAAATAACAGTTATTGGAGGTGGATATGTTGGTTTGATCGCCGCAGTCGGTTTTTGCGATTTCGGTTTTGAGGTTGGGGTTGTTGATATCTCTGAAAAGAGAATAAAAGATCTTAAACGGAATATCGTAAGTTTTTTTGAACCAGGCATAAGTTTTGCTCTTGAGAGATTTCAGAATAATGGCTTATTGAAGTTTTCAACAAAATTAACAGATTTTTGCAATGATTCGGATGTTATTGTAGTTGCAGTGCAAACATTAGGAGCAAACGGCGAAGATTGCGATTTATCTTATTTGCATAACGCAATAAATGACATTTTTACCAACTTAAAAAGAAGTGAACATACAACAATAATAATAAGAACTGCAGTCCCGATTGGAACTTGCTCTGCTATTAACGGCAACATAAAGTCCTTGCGCCCAGATTATGTTCAAGGAGAAAATTTCGATCTACTGGCAATTCCGGAATTTGTAGATGAAGGAACAGCCCTGTATGACTTTATCTCTCCTGATCATTTGATTATTGGAATTGATAAAGAATCTAAAAAAGCAGAGGAAGTTATTAATAAAATATACAAGCCAATAATTAGTGCGCAAATTCCACTCATTTATACGAATTTTGAAACTGTTGAACTTATACGATATGCAGCAATTGGATTCATATTAAACAAAATGGCTTTTTTGAATGAATTAATACGTTTATGTGAACAATCGGGAGCTAATATTGACAATTTAGTAAAAGCATTGTCATTCGATCCAAAAATAGGGAAAGGTGCGTTGAAAACAAGTCCTGGAATTGGAGGATCAACCCCGCCAAGATTTTTAAGAATTTTAGAAAAATCGGCTACGACATTTGGCATTGAATTGAAAATGATAAAAGCAGCAATTGAAAGTAATAAATCGAGATTGGAGGAAGTATTTAATAAAATATACGATAGACTTAGAAGTAATTTTGCTAACCAACCTAATAAAAGTATTTGCATATTTGGTTTGCCATTTAAATCGAAAACAAATGATATTAGAGAATCTCCGAGCATTTATGTCATAAGAAGATTGCTGGCTGAACAAGTGAATGTATCCTGCTATGATCCCTTAGTTGAGACGGATCCGAATGCTTTTAACCTTCCCGAGGATATAAAAAGTAATGAAAATTTTATACTCTTAACATCGCCCTATGAAGCAGTTATTCAAAGAGATTTATTGGTGATTATGACCGATTGGATGGAATTAAGAAGTATTGATTATCGAAAAATTAGCGAACTCATGAATAAAGGAAAACAAAATAAACCAATATTAATAGATTATAGAAACATGTTTCTGCAAGAAGATATGCAAGATTTTGAATATATTGTAGGGGGAGGTAGGTCTTGTTAGGAGATTTTATATTTATTAAAAAATGTGGTATATAATTTATTCTTTACTTCCA
>JAIRKP010000108.1 GCA_031260085.1 Holosporales bacterium
CTCATTTTATAAAAATTCAACTACCGGAAGAACTGTGGAAGTTGAGATAAAAAGAAAAAAGCATGGCTTAATGATAGATAAAGAAGAAAGAAACTCCAACTATGACAAAATATCCACTAAATCTGAGAATTCTGTCAACTTAGGAAATTTGACAGATCAAGAATTCAAAGCCAGAGTCAAAGCTTTGCAAAACGCTATGAAAGAAGAAATAGAATCTTCCATAGCTTCTGCTGGCCAGTATGAACAAGAGGATGCATCTATTGAAGAACCAATTGTAGACAATCGAGAAATTATCAAAAATCGAGAATACTCCGCCCCTATAACAAAAGCAAAACAAAGTTCAAAACCCGAAAATAATTGGAAAAAAACGACTAAACCAATCATCGAGAATATCGGAAAGCCATCGCATTCTTCATCAGGCTCGCAGACTCACGTAGTCTTTCGAGCAAATAACTATGGCAAAGAATCACCTAAAAGAGCAAACACTCCCTTCGAAAAAGAAAAAACTGCTCGAACAATACCAGATCAAAACTTTCAAGGACTCAATAAGCCTCATCCTGCGCGAACAAAATCAAAAACTGGTGACGAATCGACAGAAACCCCCGTCTCTAGGAAGAAAACGAAAGTAGTCGTAAAGGAAAAAGCATTTCCCAAAAAAGCTCATTCTAGTGGAAAAATCTCAAGAGCAATGCTCGACAGAGTCTTGAATAATGACTTAGAAGAGAGAACAAGATCAGAAGCTTCGTTCAAAAGAGCAAGAATGAAACTTAAAAATTCAGCAAGCAGAGAGTTCGAAACAGCAAAAGTTATAAGAGAGGTTTTAATTCCAGATAGCATAACTATATCTGAATTAGCCAATAGAATGGCCATACGATCAGCTGAAATTATAAAATACTTAATGAATACAGGAACAATAGCAACTGTCAACCAAACAATCAATGGCGATACTGCGGAAGTTATTTGTTCTGAATTTAAACATATTCCTAAGCGTGTCTCTGACTCAGATATAGAAAACGAGATTGAGAATATAGTTGATGATCCAAAAGATATGATAATAAGAGCTCCAATTGTCGCAATCATGGGGCATGTTGATCACGGAAAAACGACCCTTCTTGACACGCTTAGAAACACCAATATTGTTCAAAAAGAAGCTGGCGGAATAACTCAACATATCGCGGCTTATCAAATAGAAACCAAGCAAGGAAAGAAAATCACATTCATTGATACTCCAGGACATGCTGCTTTTTCTAAGATCAGGGAAAGAGGCGCAGTTATAACTGATATAATTATTCTCGTTGTCGCAGCTGATGATGGAATAAAAGAGCAAACAATAGAAGTTATCAGACAAGCTAAAGCGCAAAAAGTCCCGATTGTTGTAGCTATAAACAAAGTTGATAAACCTGACATAAATATTGACAGGGTTAAAACAGAATTAATGGCCCAGGAGATTGTTTTAGAGGAATTTGGCGGAGATATTTTAAGCGCTGAAATTTCAGCATTAAAAAGCATAAATCTTGATGGTCTATTGGATTCTATTTTATTACAAGCCGAAATACTTGAACTTAAAGCAAATCCAGATAGAATAGCCGTCGGAACCGTTATCGAATCTAGGATCGATAAAGGCGTCGGCATCATATCTTCAGTTATAATACAAAGCGGCACAATACGCATAGGTGATTCATTTGTTGCAGGAGCTTCGTTTGGAAAAGTCAGAACGATATATGATGACAAAAAAAATAAATTAACCTCAGCTGAGCCCGCAGCTCCTATTGAATTGATAGGGTTTAATTCTTCCCCAGAGCCTGGAGATGTTTTGCATGTTATTGAGACAGAACAGAAAGCTCGAGAAATTGCAGAATATAGAAAATCACTAAATAAATCTTCTTATAAAAAAGTTCCACTCAAATCTATGGAACAGCTCATGTCAGGAAGCCATTTTGGCCTGCAAGAATTGAAAATTATTGTTAAGGCTGATGTTTTTGGTTCTTTAGAAGCGCTCGTCGCCTCTCTAGAGCTTATTCAGAATCCCGAAATAAAACTGAAGATTGTTGATAAGGGAATCGGTGCAATAAGTGAAACTGATATAGATTTTGCAAAAAACATTGATGCTATTGTTGTTGGATTTAACGTTAACATAACAACTGCAGCTAAGAATTCTTCAAAATTTTATAATGTCAAAGTAATTCAGCAGAACGTGATTTATCGCATAACGGAGGAAGTGAAAAAAATAGCAGGAGCAATGCTCTCGCCAATTGTTGAGGAAAACTATATAGGAAATGCAGATGTTAGAAAAATATTCATGATAAGCAGATATGGAACAATAGCAGGATGTTATGTAAGCGATGGTATCGTGAAAAGAACAGATTCAAAAATAAAAGTAATTCGAGATGGGAAGTTAATTTTTGAAGGGAAAATAAAGTCTATGAAACATGAAAAAGACGAGATAAAAGAAGCTAGACAAAATTACGAATGTGGTATCTTAGCCGAAGGATATAATGATTTCGAAGAAGGCGATCAAATAGAGTGTTACGAAATAATTTTAAAACGGCGATCTATGGACTAGCATTTGTTCTCCAAAGTTGTACTTCTATATCTCCATTAATCAAAGATTCCTCAGAAATTACAAAAGATGCTTTGAATAATATAAAAATCAAAGCAGATGTTTATTATGAGTATAAAATCAGAGGGATTTTATCTAATATGCTTAATAGATATTCAAAAGAACTCTCTATATATAAAATTAATATAGAGATAGCTGAAGAAAATAATACGGCAGCTTATTCCGAAAAGAAGGTTATAAAAGAACAAACAAGGATTATTGGTAAAATAGAGATTTTTGATGAAAATTATAATAATGTCCTTTGCAAATCGATAGACTCGACAGCTACATTTGAGATTGATGACAACGTTCCATTAGCTAATATGTTTTCTAAAAAACAGTCGATAGATAATACGATATCCGATATAGCTAATAACATTGCTCTGATTATCATCGACTTTATCTTTTAGGCTCATCAGAGCGCGAGTATGGTATAATTATTATACCATACTCGCGCCATCAGTCTGTCAAGGATCACTTCGTTCTCCTCCTTGACAGACTAACTCCAAGTAAGTTGCCCAAGCAACGAAAATTCTTTATCGTTCTTCTGTAGTCTGTCGTGTGCCAAGAAACTGTTATACGAGATAAGAAAAAGATCTAATTTATCGCTACTCTAATTTTTCAAGGAAAGTACGCAGATTCTCGCAGTCTACACCATATTGTCTTTTATTTTAGGTAATAAACAAATGTTCCACGTGGTATCACTAAATTTGGCTCGTAACCTTTAGAGAGTATGATTGTCAATACACTCTCCACGTACTCGAAAACAATACTCCTCCATAATCAGTTTATTACTATTCGATTGCCCATGTATCCCTGTCAGTTCTATACTCCGCGTCTTTTTGCAATACTTATGATTCGGAAGGTTGCGAAAGATGTCTATTTCTTGTTCCTTACACAAAGCTGCGGTACTTTTAAGAGTAATCCGTAACATCAGGATCAGGAGTACTTCTTTTTCGAGGAGCGTCTTCCTCTAGCATAGGTTGATAGTTCTTAGGATCCCGACGGATTGAATAAGCAGGTTTCTTTGAGATGAGAGGATCTGGAAGAATTGGGATGATTGGTAACTCTACAACCTCATTTCGCAGATGAATGACCTCTATTTCTGCTTCAAACACTCTTAGATCGTCGGGGGGGGGATTTCGGTGACGGAGATATCATTTAATTGCCAGTATGTCCTAGCAGCGTGGTTGATTTGAGCTTCTGTATGTTCATTGTTCGAAAATCTAAAATATAGATCATGCCCTGAAGGAGTCCAACCAACTCGGTCAAAACTTTGCATAAAGCATCTTGGTTGATGTGGAAAAATAATCCTGAGATCCGTTAAGAGTCTTCCGAAACTATGATGTTGCCAGTTTAGAGATACTCCATTTGGAGTTGAGACAACTTGTGAGATAGTTGTTGTTGCCCCATTCGGTAATGTCAAATTTTGATCCGGGGATGGGCGATGCGTTGCGACTCTAGAGGCCTCCCAAGGATTTCGTCTTTTGTGGCAACAACAGCAGGTGGCCATTTCTTCTCTCGTAAACCGTCTGTTGCATTCAACGCGACGTTCATTTCGTGCACGCGGTTTAGAAAACTTCAGTCTATACTGATCAAGAATAAATACTCGAGAATCTCTATTAAATCTGTATTTGATTAAATAAACTCGAGTTTTTAGACCTGGCATAGCAATACAAATAAGTGGATCGGGTGGCCAAGTTACGGGCGGGGCGGGAGGATGAGGAACCATTTCTTGTGGCGATAGCACGATCTGAGAGTCTGGAGGAACAATTAATGTGTGTCCTTCAGGAATGCACAGTTGGCCATGAACAGTGATTGATTTTCCGGGCGCAACTGTTTGAGTTCCATAAATTTCTAATGTGGATCCTGCCTCAACTACAATATCGTTTTGAGGAAGGGCGGCACCAGATAATATGGCTCTTGCCGTGCTCGGTTGGGATCCAGTTCCAATAATAGTTGTTCCGTGCGTCACATCCTCTAGAGAAGCTGCCACATCAATATCGTCCGTCAATCGTATAATCTCTGGCGATTCCGGACTTGTTATAATCGGTCGCTCAAGCACAGAGCCTCGCAACTTGACTTCTCTTATTCCGGGCGGTATAACGGGATCGCGTAATTCTAACGGCTCATGTCCTTCCAGATCGATACTTACATCCTCCTCAACGTTTAGACCCTCTGGAAGGGCCGGGAGCATGTTTCTAGCTCCCAAACGATTGAATCGACGTATATACTGCCCCGGAGGATTCTCTCCTCGATGAAGAGTTACCCAATGGGGAACATCTGTATCTATGATTACTTTCCCGTGGTTATCAACGATTAATTGAGTGTTTCTGTGTTGATCTAGTAATTGTGATATTAAATATTGTTCACCTGGAAAAATCGAAACTGTTATTTGGAAAGTGGGAGCGAAACCAGCTGTATAATTCTGTTCTAATAATGGACTGCGTGTTGCGGCATGTGATTGAGCTGCTAGTATCGATGTTATTGTTAGTTCTACTAAGACTATAGTTTTCATTCTCATTTTACTTTCTGTATTTATTATTTCTTTAATTATTATATTTCTATTTGATTAAATTTTCGTTAATGATAATATAATTCTCGAATTGTTTAAGTAATAAAATTTCAAATGTTCCACGTGGAACATTTTCGTGAAGATGCGTATGTCTGTCAAGGAGGAGAACGAAGTGATCCTTGACAGACTGAAGGCGCGAGTATGGTATAATTATTATACCATACTCGCGCCTCGGAGAGACGCAACATAAGGAGCTTTGCAAATTGCTAGGATTTGTGTAAAATAAATTGCAGATTTTTATATAATTAGGGTTTTATGTTACCATATACAAATATTTTAATAGTACTTTGCGGTATTGTTGCAGTAT
>JAIRKP010000030.1 GCA_031260085.1 Holosporales bacterium
GACTAAACGCTAATCTGACTAAGTCCGAAGTTATCGGCAAAACACGGAGGATAGAAGCCGATTATAAAGGGTTAGGGCAGAAATCAATATTATGTCCGAAAAGCTATCGCTTTTTGGACCACTGGGATTACTCTTATTGCTGCAGGTTTCGATCTGCAATCAATAGCGGGGTTAGAAAATAGAAGATTTTCTAACCCCGCAACCAAAATTAGCAGTATTTCGATTACTATATAGGTAATAAAATATCAATTGTTCCACGTGGAACATTTTTATGTTGAATATTGTACATATGGTGTCAGGATTCAATGGGCCAAGCAATGCGAAACCCTTGGGTGAGCAATTAATTGAGGAAAGATATTTAGTTTCGAAAGAACTTTAAGGATAATCCGATCATTTTTGAAGTTCTGAAAACTTCAGAATTCGCTAATTGTACACAGGCTTTTGCTCTGTTTACGCTCTTTGCATATACTTTCCAATTCTGTTCACGATCCTAAATGGCTTTAGTCGTTGCTGTCAGAAATCAACTAATTGGCATCTCCTACGGGATTTGAACCCGTGTTGCCGCCGTGAAAGGGCGGTGTCCTAGACCCCTAGACGAAGGAGACATGGTGGGCTCAACAGGGTTCGAACCTGTGGCCCTCTGATTAAAAGTCAGATGCTCTACCAGCTGAGCTATGAGCCCCAATATCGCTTATTCTATCGTGTTGCGCGATTCTGCGTCAAGAGTCTTTATGGATTAAGATCCGATTTAGTAAAAAACGACAAATAAAGCTTTAAGTAATACAAATGACAAATCGTATATTTTATGTATTTTCTCTAATGTAGGAAAGTGTTTGTTTAAAAGTGACAATTATTAATCAATTTAGACATAATAATTCTCTAATCCTGAAGTTTCTCAATGTGTCGGAGACGAAACTGAGGTTTATTTTAATGAATAATCTTCTTTCGAAACTGACAAAGACAAGTGCACTGCTGATTCATCTTCAAGAATGCATTATTTACATTATGTCCCTTTTTGTAAAGCTCCTTTAAATCTCCTCTGTGTATTTTTTCAATCTCCATAGTACCGATACACTCATTCTGTGAATGGTATACTCTTAGTGCTCAATACTCTGGAGCTTTCCCTGCAGATCTTTTTCCCTTCTTATCACGAACTCCACCGGCAACAAAGTCAGACCTTCTCATTATTTTCTCATCTACATATCATACTCCTCTCGAGAACTTAGTCATAAGCATTATCACTAAAATAAAAGCACACGAAGCACAAGGCATGTATCCAGCATTAAACTTTGAATTTGTTGAGAAATATCATATCAGGATTGTATTACAAAACATTCCTTATTTTTTAAATTGTTTAAAATATGCTCATTAAAAGGAGAAGAACTTTTTGTTAAGAAATAAGCTGAATTTACCTATGCTCTTAATCACGTATGGAATTTTGATTTATTAACTCAGCATGTTATCATTTTCTATTCGTAATAATGGATTTAACTATGCTAGACGACAAATTACCCAATCCAAATGCAATATCAAATTCCTAAAATAGATTATGTAATTTATGTTAACCCAACTATAAAAAAACAAAAATATAATATTCGAGGAATATACTTATTTTAGTGATACTGATTTCGAAAAACATGTAACTCACCATTATGAATTCTATAATGACAAACTTATTATCGACAAGTTTTGCCAGATAGCAAAAGGTGTTGAATTTATCATGAATGGCGCTAATCACCAAATGTCCGATGTTTCAACATTTCAGTTTTACATTTTTGAGGTTGGGATGAAAAGATTTCGCCTCTTGATAAAATGCCCATGAAGGGTGATACAATCATCGGCAATGATGTTTGGATAGGGCAAAATGCGACAATATTACCCGGAGTTCACATAGGAGATGTAGCAATTATTGATCTGCATAGCCTGGTCGGAAGTGATGTTGAGCCATATACTCTTGTTGCAGGAAATCCGGCAAAACCTATAAGGAAAAGGTTTGATGATGAATTGATAGAACTCTTGCTGAAACTAAAATGGTGGGAGAAATCGATTGAGGAAATACAACTCCTTATTCTAATCTTACATGAAAATAACTTGCAGAACGTAAAGCAGATGTTGATGAAAATGACATAAATATATTTGCTCGCAAACCCTAAATTATTTCCAAAAATCCCTGAGAACAGAAGAGGATTATGGAGATTGATGAAAGCTATTAGTTTTTGCCTGAAAAGCTTCTGCTTTTCAGGTCCCCGGAGCGCGAGTATGGTATCATAATTATACCATACTCGCGCCATCAGTCTGTCAAGGATCACTGCGTTCTCCTCCTTGACAGACTATACGGCTCATCTATTTTTAGGCATAAGATTATTTCTGATTCTTTTTAGACATTGGGTGGCATTGGTCATAAATATTCGAAAGGTGAGTTTTTGCTATGTCTGTATATACCTGCGTAGAGGAAATTGAAGAATGGCCGAGGAGTTCTTGAACGCTCCTAAGATCTCCCCCATTTTCGATAATGTGAGTTGCGCAACTGTGTCTTAGAGCATGCGGGGTAACCGCATCTGGTAGATTCAGCATTTTACGCGATGCTTGTATAAGTTTTTGAACCGCAGAAGCTGTCAGCCGCAATCCAAATCGGTTGACAAACAATGCATCTGAAATATCACTTAAATTTATCAAATCCAAACTTTTAATATAATCAAAAATAATTTCTCTCACTTTCTTAACTAACGGCACTGCCCTAACTTTATCACCTTTTCCTAAGATATTTAGAAAATCAGCATTATTTTCAATATCCTGTCTATTTAGCTGTAATGCTTCGTTTATTCTCAAGCCCACAGAATATATTAAAACTAAAAGAGCTTTATCTCTCTTTATTATCCAATTTGTTTGTTTTAAGCTATGGATAGACGATAATATATCGTTTATTTTTTCTATTGATATTGGCCTGGGCAGGCCTTTTTTTATTTTAGGAGACTTCATTGCAATTATATTGCATTCTTCAATAATATTTGTTTTTATGCAAAATCGTAAAAAATTTTTAATAGCAGATATACCTCTCGATATACTTCTATCCGAAACTGCTTTATTTTTTCGATACAATGCCCAAGCTCTGAGATCTTGTTTTGTGAGAGAGATTAGGTCTTTTTTAGTTATATTCTCTGATTTAAATTCTAACAAAAACTTCATAAATGACTCGAAGTCTAGCATATAAGATATTATTGTATTTTTAGATAAAAACTCAGAATTATTTAAATATGATTGCCACATATCAATAAGTTTTTTCAAAATCATATTCCAAATATAAACTCAAAGTAAGAACAATATACCATATTTATGAGAACCAATTATTCGATAAAAAATCCAAATAAATACAATTTTCTTTCAAAAATATCAACATTTTTTTTGGAAATTTTAAAAACTGTTAAGGTAATATTAATTTCTAGTTTTTTAAATAAATTTTTCTCAGGAAGCTTTGATTTTCAAATATTTCATGATGTGCTCAATTTTTAAGCAATAAGGTAACAAGTCCTATTTTCTGTCGGGTATACCATATTAAAAAAAGTTTTTCACAGAGTTATTAACAACTTTGGTGGAAAAACAAAAAGCCTTGAAAACCCACAGTATTTTACTTCGCTCATTAATCATAATTATAAAATTTTATGCATTATTAATCAAATTTTAACATTTTTAATAAACAATTAAATTAAAAAGATCTAGGTGCGTTTAGACAATTTATGAAAAAATTGTTGATATTATTAATAGCTCTGATAGCTGTGCAATTTGATATAAGTGCGGCAACGCGAGTTAGGCTCGGAACTGAAACAACTGCTCTTCCAAAGAAAAAACCATATTTCAGAAAACAAGATCCGGTGGTTCGAGGGGTATTTTTAGAGCTAGCAGCAAAAAAGATGATAAATTTAATGAAAGATTATCCATACCCCGATGTTGCGCTTGATTTATTGTATTTAATATTGCAAAATGTATTGTTCCCAGAGATAGATTTCATGTGGACTGTGATTAGTCAACATTCTCCCGAAATGTTTGCTGATTCATACAAAAACCGCATACTTTTATATTATGCATTTCGAGACATAATAGTTAATCATCTCTCTAAAGATCAGGCGTTAAAAAAAAGTGAAAATGATTTAAAAATTGGCAAATATCCATATACATTTGAGGCCAAGCCAATAATGCATGATGTAACTTTATATACAAGTGCCATAGATATGGAAAGAATATTAGCTAGCTTATCAGATATACAAAACGAATTTAGATTATTTTGCCAATCGATTCCAGACTATACTCAAGCGCTTCCAAACCCAGACAAAAGACTGAATCAAAAGGTGTTATACGGAGTTCATTCGACTAGACAAAATTATGCATGCGGGGTCTACATTGCTCCAAATGGGAAAGGTTTTCCTATCCAACGGGTATCCCCGGCCCTAAGCCCTTGGGGAATATTTGGTGTTCCACCAGGAGATAATGAAGCTTTAGAGAAAAAAGTGCACGAAGATGTTTCCAAAATAGAGCGTCGATACCCGGAAACGGCTATAGAAATATTCAATGGTACATGTCAAGATGCGGTTATAAAACTTGGAGCTAAAAATAGCGTTGCGTTGCTCAGCTTTGCACATGCGACAAAAGTTGGAGGCGGGACTTATGAAGTAAAATTAGGCCAGGAGGAGCTTAATATACACACCATTGCTGGATTATTTGAGAGCTTGGCAGCTCTTGCTGCGCCGCCTGAAAAATTAACATATAAAGATTCATTACATTCTCCAGAAAGCGTTTTATATACCACTGGAGCAACATTAATAAAAAGATTTCAAAAAGGAGTGGTTCTTGCGGCTGATCAACCTATAGTGCTAGACGTTATAAGCTGTGCCGGCATTCCAATAGGTGTGCTCAATCCAAAGTATCCAGATCTTTATAAAGAAATAGACAGAAGAATAGGGTTGGTGTTTGCTATGGCTATCGTGAATGGCTGTGAGATACTTATACTCGGGAAGTATAATCTCGGAAAACTTAACGGAGATCCCAATAAAATCACTGCTATAATTAAGAAATATATAAATAAATATCAGGGATATTTTGAATCTATAGTCTTAGCGGCCGGAGATTATGAGCCTTATGCATAATCTTCGCTCAAATGCATTTTTCGAATCTCTTCCTTTATGCTATTTGAGAGGAATCCCATTTCAAAGTTTGTCATAAAAGCCGTGGGTTTTATATCTCCAGAAATTTGACAATAAGTTTAAAAAAGGTTTGTTAAGTATTGCGCAGGGACTTGAGAGGTGTTATTATAAAAATGTTATTAACAATTTTTTTCGCAAAGCTTGTGTATAAGTTTTGCATAAATTTAAGGTGATTATGAGCGTAAAACAAGCAGAAAACGACTTTGCAGCTATGTTAGAGGATTCGTTACAAGGAAGTGAAACTTTAGAGGGGAAAGTTGTATTGGGTATCGTTGTGGGCATAAAAAGCGATAAGGCTGTGATAGATGTTGGATTAAAGTCAGAAGGCAAACTGTTTTTAGAAGATATTAAAACATTGCAAAATTGTAACGAAGTGAAAATAGGTGACAAAATTGAAGTTTTTATTGAGAAATTCGAAGACAGAAATGGCGAACCTATATTGAGCATTGAAAAGGCCGTGAAAGAAGCAATGTGGAAAGATCTTGAAAATCATCTGAACAATGAAACAGCCGTTGAAGGAGCCATTACAGGGCGAACTAAGGGTGGCTTTTCGGTTGATTTAAATGGAACAATAGCTTTCCTTCCAGGAAGTCAAGTCGACTTACGCATTGTGAAAGACATAGCGCCTTTGCTGAATCTTAAGC
This sequence comes from Holosporales bacterium, assembly GCA_031260085.1. Classification (GTDB taxonomy): domain Bacteria; phylum Pseudomonadota; class Alphaproteobacteria; order RUG11792; family RUG11792; genus JAIRKP01. Next base: position 5,840 of record JAIRKP010000030.1, read on the forward strand.
AGCCATTTAAAATCCTGAAGATGGATAAGAGTCGAAATAATATTGTGGTTTCTAGGAGAGCTGTCTTGGAGGCTTCTCGATCTGAGGCTAAAGCCGAGATTTTGGCGACTCTTGAAGAAGGATTGATTACCTCTGGAGTCGTTAAGAATATAACTGAATATGGAGCGTTTGTTGATATTGGAGGCGTTGATGGTTTGCTTCATGTCACGGATATGTCTTGGAAAAGAGTTGCGGCGCCATCAGATGTTGTGAAAGTTGGAGATACTGTTCAGGTTCAAGTTATTAAGTTTAATAAAGAAACCGGCCGAATTTCGCTTGGAATGAAGCAATTGCAAAAAACTCCTTGGGAAGGGATTGAAAACAAATTTATCGTAGGAGAAAAATATAAAGGTAAAGTCGTTAACGTAACAGATTATGGCATTTTTGTTGAGCTTGCTGATTGCATAGAAGGCATGATTTATATGACAGAGCTCGGCTGGACTAAGAAGAACGTGACTCCAAACAAGCTGGTTAGCGTTGGCGATGAAATTGAAGTTATGATCTTGGATATAAATACATCTAAAAGAAAGATTAGTCTGGGCCTCAAGCAATGTAAGGAAAACCCATGGAAGCGGTTTGGCGAAGAACACGCAGTCGGCTCAAAAATAGAAGGCGTAATTAGAAATATAACTGAGTTTGGAATTTTCGTAGGAGTTAATGAAGAACTTGATGGGATGGTTCATATGTCGGATGTTTCTTGGGATGCAGATGGACATGAAGCATACCTGAAAAGTATACAAAAAGGACAAAAAATAGAAGTAGTTGTTCTCGATGTGAATCCCGAAAAAGAAAGAATCAATTTAGGAATAAAACAACTTCAACCCGATCCTTATGAAGAATCTATAAAAAATATTAAAAGGGGCGATATTGTTGTCGTTGAAATAACCGGAATTCATAGCGCAGGAATTGATGTCAAACTTAAAAATGGTCTTTCTGGGTTTATAAAAAAGAACGATCTTTCAAGCGATAGAGCATACCAGAGAACCGAAGGGCTTGTTCTTGGAGAAAAAATTGAAGCTACTGTGTTTAATATCGACAGAACAACCAGGAAAGTAAACTTATCTGTAAGATCCCTTGAAATTCAAAGAGAAAAAGCGGCGCTGCAACAGTTTGGCTCTCCCGACAGCGGAGCAAGCTTAGGAGATATTTTAGGCGAAGCTCTTAAGAAGAAAGAAGAAAAAATATAATCGAAAATTTATTCGGAGCCATAGCACTAATAACTTCGTTTATTGGATTATTGCCTCAGGTATATAAATCCTATAAGACGAGATCTACGAACGATGTTTCGATGGTTATGTTGGTGAATTACGCAATTTGCTCAGCCTCTTGGATTGTTTATGGCGCCAAAACTGGTTCCGGATTTGTTATTTGGAGCAATATAATAGGATTATCGGCAAGTGGTGTTTCAATTATTCAGAAATATAAATATGATAAAAGAAGTAGTGTACAAAGTTTAGATAAAAACTTATTTACAAAACAATACAAATCTATTTTATGTTTGGATGGCGCGCTGCCTCCTTCTTCGTTTTTTAAAGATATTAAATTGCCTATAATTGCAGCTGACGGGGCGGCTAATTCTCTAATAAATACTGGAATCGAGCCAGAACTTATAATCGGGGATTTAGATAGCATTAATGAGAAATTGATAAAAAAAAGAACTATATTAAAGATACCAGATCAAAATACAACTGACTTTGAAAAAGCCATAGATTACATAGCTCAAAATAACCTTTCGCCTCCTATCATCCTGGGGATCAACGGCGGCTATATAGATCATATTTTGAATAATATAAACTTATTTTCGAGTATTAATGCTATGTGTTACAGCGAAGATATTATAGGTTTCACAGTTCAAGATAAAATCGAATTAGACTTATTAGTTGGGACTAAGCTTTCGATATTTGGTTTTCCAAACTGCTGTCTTTCGACAAATGGTTTGAAATGGGAATTAGAAAATTCAACGTTAACATTTCCAGGTGTGACTTCTTGTTTTAACCGATCTGTTTCTAATAAAGTCGAAATTACAGTTCATTCTGGCAAAGCGCTGGTATTTATTTATAAAACACCGATAAACGACGCCGGAATCCACTAGCCATTTCGCAAAATCTTTAAAACAATTTGGCTCTGCCATTCTTGATATGGCAAGCAAAGAACCCGCATTGTATAATTGTATGTCTGCCCATAAAACCATGATGATTGTTATTAATTGTTTATTGAACCTCCTTCAAAAACTCCTTCAATACTTAAATTCGGACGCTCTTAAATCGTGCTGCATGGGCTCATTATGGGCACAATTATGGGATCCGAAAAGTTGTTGCTTTTCGGGCAAAACAATGATATCTGTCATACCCCTCAATTTCTAAAGGTTTCGAGGAAAGTCTACTGTTCTATAATCAAAAAGGTATGCGAACATGAGGAGCAGGAAAGAGAGCACCGGTATTTTGGTTATTGAAAAGAAGTTTAACACTATATTTTTAACAGTAGCCTTAATTACACAATATCATTCCAAGTCTACTATTTTAGAGCAATTGTAGCAATTTTCGGCTTTAAAAAGTTTTTGGTATATGAAATAGCCGCGCAAGACGTATTTGGTATAGATTCTGGATTCTTTGTATGGTATTAGTTCTATTTTATCTAAGTAAGATAAATTTTTTAATTTAGATATTTTTTTCTTATATTTAGCCATATTCCCTTCGCCACAATTATACGCCGGTATGGCTAAGCTTAAATCGGCTTTATATTTTTTTAATAGTCTATTGATAATACTAGATCCAATAATAAGATTTTTTCTTCGATTGAAAAGAGAAACGTTTCCTAAATAAAACTTTATGTTTTTAGCTTCATACTCAGCTGTCGCTGGCATTATCTGCATAAGTCCAACTGCGCCAACATAGCTTCTGGCATCTTGTTTGAAATTACTTTCTCGATGAATAATTGCATGGACCAAAGCTATAAAACAAGGATCTGGATTTATTTGCAAGATTATTTCTCGTTCACTTGGATCCAACATTTTATACACTTTTTTATTATTAAAATACAATTGTTTATCAGACGCAGCGGATATTATATGTCTTACCTCATCATCAGACGAAGCAAGATTTAAGATAAGGACTTCCTCTCGAGGGTCTTCTATTTCATCTATTAGCTGATTATAGAAATGTAAAAGAAGGGTTTTGTCTATGTCTTTATTTGATTTCGCTAATGCAATTAAAACTCTAACTAATTCTCTATTATTAAATGTGACTTCAAATTCCATTGGGACATATTCTTTCTCTCCTTCGTAAAAATTATCAACAAGAGAAAATCGGCCTTTAGCTAAATCCAGCAATCTATAATGAGCTAAATATCCATAAAATGTATTGAAATGCTGTTCTGCTTTTCTATACCATTCTAAAGCGAATAAAACATCTTTTGCCGATCTGCAAACTTCGGCCATCCAAAACGCACTTTTGCTTCGTCTTATTGGGTTTTTGCAATGCTCATAACCATTTTCAAAATGTTTTTTCGCTTTAGGATAATCTTTTAAAAATCTATATGAAATAAATCCCATCAACCATTCTGCTTTTGCGTATTCTTCTTTTTGTTTATTTCTGTTGAGTTTATTCATTTTCAAAACGTCATAAGCTAATTTAGGATTTCCAGCTCGTAAGATATTACAACCAACATGTCTTCTCTGTGTAAAAAAATTATACGCATCTGACTCTTCTTCTTCATTTGTTTGAGCTAAAATGTTAGCTGCATTTTTCATATCGTTTTTCTCTATATAATTTTGAATAAGATGATATCTGCTTGCAGGATCGTGTATGTCTTTTTTCCCTAAGCGAGCATTCAGTGATTTTAGATATTTTGCAATATATTCGGAAACTTCAGCTGCGGCATAATTTTGCATATCTTTTAGTTGAGGAAGTCTTTTGGCACTAATTAAGTGTTTAGCTCTTTTCGCGTCTTCAATCTCCGTTAAATATTCTTTAAATTCGTTTCTATATTCTTTAGCAAATTTATTTGGTAAATTCTGAAATATCCAGGTTTGTTCTATATATTCACGAGCCTCTTTGGGAGATGTTTTTAAAAGTATTTTGGAATAAATTTTTATTCCCTCAGGAGTTTTAGGAGGATATTTTTTAAACCATTTCAGAACTATTTTATTTGGAATATTAGGATCGACGTTTTTTTCGGCAGTTTTGATGCTTTCTTTAAATAACGGCCAGTGTGGGTTATTGTAAAAAAATAGAAAAACTTTTTTATAATCTTTTGGATTTTTTATTGCCTCTTGCCATTTTTCAAATTTTTCTATTTCTGTTAGTGTGGCTTGCGAAACATTTGAGCTGAATATGATGATTAAGAAAAAGCTACGAAAAAATATTGGAAAGATTGATTTCTTAAAAATTTTTACGTATAACATAAACAGTTAAACAGAAAGTATGAAAACATTGTTTGCAGGTTCTATAGTTGCACTAGTTACTCCTTTGCGCAATAATATTGTTGATCTGAAGGCGTTGGAAAAACTAATAAATTGGCAAATAGAGTCAGGCACTGATGGGATTGTGGTTTGTGGCTCAACGGGAGAAGGGCTGCTTCTAACTGAAGTAGAACGCCAAGAAATTATTTCAGCAGCTGTTTCAATAGCTAATAAAAGAACAAAAATAATAGCAGGCTGCAGCGCTTGTTCGCCAACTCACGCGCTAAAGCTTGTAAACCAAGCTGAAGCATTGCATGCAGATGGTGTTTTAGTCGTTGCTCCTTATTATGTCAAGCCAACTCCGGCGGGAATCAAAGATTATTTTAACTATATAGCCGCCAATTCAAATATTCCGATTATTATTTATAACAATCCAAGCAGGTGTGCGGTTAATATGAGCGTTGAAACTATTGTCGAATTGTTTCAAAATGAACGCATTTGCGCATTAAAAGATTCCGATACCAATCTTGCAAAAGCGACATTAATCCGAAGCATAGTTAGCAAAAACATTAATTTACTTTCGGGAGATGACTCAACATTAGCTGGATATTTAGCTCATGGTGGCGATGGTGCGATCTCGGTTGTTGCAAACATCGTTCCCCAGCTTGTAAAAAAGATGATGCTGTCTTGGACAAATGGGGATATAAAAACAGTGCAAGATATCAATGAAAAAATAGTTCTATTCGCTAATCTTCTTTTTGAAGAACCAAATCCGATTATTGTAAAATACGCGTTATTTAAAAAAGGATTCATTGCAAATGAATTGCGCCCCCCACTCACTCCAGCTACAAAAGAATCTGCCACTAAGATTGAGGCAATGTTAAATGATTTAATAAAGCCATAGCTTTTTCAACCAGCCAGCTTTAGTTTAAAGCAATAATTGATTGCGGGTACACGAAAAGCTTTTTCTTTTCGGGGACAACCTTATTCTTTCATGCAGGTTATTTATTAGAGTTGTTCTTAATATACATACACTTATGTAGCTTCTGAATCGGCGGAAATTATCGGGTGAATTGGTCAGGCAGGCGTAGCGCCTACCTGAGAGTGACATGGCTAAGGCGCGCTTCTGGTGGCGGAGTTATGCTATTATGTTCTCGATAAAGTCCTCCGTATGCCAGAGATTGATAAACTCCTGCTAGTTCCGGGTATTGCCTTTGAAGCTCGTCATTTGGCTGTTGGAAATTGAAGTGGTCATGACCAAGGTAGAGGTAAATGCTTCTGTGGGGTAGATGAGGATGTTGTTGTCTAAGTCTGGCTAAAATTTGCCCTGTTTCGGCTGCTCCTGCATGAGAAGCAAATATTACTCTCCGACTTGTCCCTATGCTCTGTGCCAATAAATTGATTACTGGATCGCTACCCTGTGGGGGCAGTGTGAATAGGGTTTGGTGATAGTGATTTCTTGTGCAATAACCAACTATTGGAATGCCGTGCACTGTGATTGAGGTTGAAAATTGGACATGGTCGTCAGGATGGTGTGATAGTCTTTGGTTGGCATCAGTGATAATATGTAGTCGCCCACTTTGTATATACTCCCCCAGCATACGGGGGCGGGGGGTTTCGAGTACCGGTAGGCCCTCTTCGTCGCTGAGCATGTGTAAAAGGTCACCGAACTCGTCTGTGTAAAACTCGTGATTACCTAAGTTAAACACAACGTGAGCGTTCGGGTATCGATTGAGTACTCCTCTGACGAATGTAGAGACTGCCTGGGTTATCAGTCGGGTAAGTGCTGAGGACGTTAAACTGGCAGCAGCAATTTGCGTGCCGTCAGCCGTCATATACGTTGCGCCTGGGCATAGTTGTGGATAGCGCCCGTCGTGCCTGTTCGGCGGAAACATATCTCCATTCAATAGCACGATAACTCTGGAATTTGTATTAGGAATCTCTGATGTCACTTGTTGTAGTAAAGGAAGAACTTGTGATGGCTGGCCGTGCCAATCATTGAGTTCGAGAATATGTACTGGGTCTGCTGCTGGTGGCGCTGTCGCTATTGGGGGCGGCGCTGGAGAAGCCTGAGGACGAGGAGGTTGCGCTTGGCTTAGAAGAAACTCAGGGAGATGCGAATGAATTAGATAGCACGTAGCATCATCCGCTCTCGCTTGACTAAATCTAGTTTGTGCTCTTTCCTGTGCGATATGAGTGTTACATGCCTGTGTAAGTATGGTGAGCGCTTGCGCATGAGGCTGAGTTGCTAGTCTTCTTGCTTCTGGGATTAAATGTGTTAGAGACTTATATATGAGCCACAAATTTTGTCCGG
>JAIRKP010000062.1 GCA_031260085.1 Holosporales bacterium
GAATTAAAAAAAGATACCTCTGTTAGTTCGCAAATAGGGTTCGCTCCATCTTTGCAGTTTGCCAAAGTTGTTCACAAAACTCCGATGCTTTCTCTCGATAATGCCTTTTCTCTTGATGATGTTGAGAAATTTATAGCAAAAATTGAGAGGTTTTTAAAAATACCGCGCGATCTGCTCGAATTTTGTGCCGAGCAAAAAATTGATGGATTGTCTGCCTCTGTAGTTTTTAACAATGGAAAAATAAAATATGCTTCAACGCGAGGAGATGGATATATAGGAGAAAATATAACGGAAAATATTAAATATGTATCGGATATTCCAGCAACGATTCCTATTAATGGCGAGATAGAAATTCGGGGAGAAGTGTATATGCCTATTAAAGCTTTTAAAGAAATTAATGAAACAAGAGAAAAAAATGGTGAAGCCTTATTTGCAAACCCAAGAAATGCAGCCGCTGGATCACTTCGCCAACTGGATCCTACTGTAACAAAATCTAGAAATTTAAAGTTTTTTGCATATAGCATAAACGATTTTGATTCACAGTTAAAATTAAAAACGCAACTGGAAATTCTTGAATATTTGCAGAAACTTAATTTCCGTGTCGCTGAATATAAATTATGTCAAAATATAAATGATTTAAAAGAATATTATAAAAACACATATAAAATTCGAAATTCTATTGAATATGATATAGATGGAACAGTTATGAAAATTAATTCTTTAGATTTACAAAAAAGATTAGGATTTGTTAGCCGAAACCCAAGACATTCAATAGCATACAAATTCCCTGCTGAAGAGGCTGTGACTAAAATTAACGATATTCAAATTAGTGTTGGAAGATCTGGGAAGATAACTCCCATCGCTATTTTAGAACCAGTTGAGCTTTCGGGCGCTATTATCTCTAAGGCTACTTTGCATAATTTCGAAGAGATAAAAAGAAAAGATATCCGAATAGGCGATAAAGTTACTATTTTAAGATCGGGAGATGTTATTCCAAAAATAATTTCAGTCGATGAAGATTCTAGAATTGAAGATTTAAAAATATTTGATGAACCTGAATTTTGTCCGTCATGTGGAGCTAAATTGATTCGATATAATACTTTGATAGATTTATATTGCCCGAATCATTATGCTTGTGCAGCGCAAGCAGTTCGCTATATTTCTTATTTTGTTTCTAAAAATTGTTTCAATATTATAGGGCTTGGCGAAAATCAAATCCAAGAACTTTACACAGAGGGTAGAATAAAAAACGCTGTTGATATTTTTACTCTTGAAGAGAACGATGAAAAATGGGATGTTCCTTTAGTCAAAAAGCCTGACTGGGGAAAAATTTCGGTTAAGAAGCTTTACAACAATATAAGAGCGAGTCGAACTATTAATCTTTCAAAATTTCTAACTGCTCTTGGGATCCCTGGCGTTGGGGAAACAATAGCACAAATCCTAGCGAATGATTTTGAAACTATAGAGAACTTACTGAATGTTTCAAAATCGAAATTAATAGATATTAATGGAATAGGAAATATTCTTGCAGAAGATATTTTTAATTTCTTTCAAAATAAAGTAAACATTGAATTTATTGAAAATTTAATGAAATATGTAACAATAGTGCCAACTGCAAAGGCGAAGAACTTTGATGAGAGCGATATGTTTTTTGGAAAGATTATAGTATTCACTGGAAAACTTGAACACCTCAGCAGAGCCGAGGCTAGGCAACGTGTCATAAACAGAGGGGGAATAATTTCATCTTCTATTTCTTCGAAAACAGATTTTGTCATAGCCGGAGAAAGCGCGGGACTGAAGCTGAAAAAAGCGAAATCTCTTGGTATAGAAATTCTCCAAGAAAGCGATATAATAAAATGATAGTTGATAAAGTTATTGCGAAAGAAATATTTATAAGATTTAATATCAAAAATCCTAATCCCGAAAGCGATTTGATTGCACCGAATGATTACACGTTTTGTGTTGCAGTTTTATTGTCAGCTCAGACAACTGATAAGGCTGTAAATAAAGCCACGAAAGAATTATTCGAAGAAGCAGATACTCCCGAAAAGATGCTGCAACTCGGAGAGGAAAAATTGAAAACTTTTATAAAAAGTATAGGATTTTATAATACAAAATCTAAAAATATAATTCTTTTGTCAAAGTTACTTATTGATCAATATAACGCTACGATTCCGAATACTAGAGATGACTTAGAAAAGCTTCCTGGAATTGGTAGAAAATCGGCAAGCGTTATTTTAAATAGGGTTTTTGACGTTCCTTCCATAGCAGTTGATACCCACGTTTTGAGAGTATCCAATAGACTAGGCCTAAGCAATAATAAAACGCCTATAGAAGTTGAAAAAGATCTTTTAAAAATAGTACCAAATGAATTTCATACAAACACAAGTGATTGGCTGGTTCTGCATGGAAGATATATTTGTATGGCTAAGAAACCTAATTGCGCTGAGTGTTTTCTAAACGATATATGTCAAAAGAACCGTTATGTTAAATAATTTCATGAAATCTTATTATGCTTTTTATGTTGCGTTTATTCAAAGTAGTATTTTTTATAAACTATCGCTTGATAAAAGAGGAGGTATATTCGCGCCATCTAAGTTTATAACAGATCCTTGGCCTGGAGATATTAATAATGGCAAAATCATATTGAACGGAAATATCCTGAATGATTCCTCAACTATGCAATTGGAATTAATAGACTTTTTAATATACAAACCAATATGCATAGAGTTTCATGAGTGCGCTAAATATGCCAATAGCTTTTTTTGGATAAGAGATCTTCAAGCGATAGGAGGCAACAGCTGCAGGAGGTATGCAAGGAAACTTATATCTTTTTTTATTGATAGCTATAGAAAAGAAAAAAGATTTTGGAAAAGAGACTGCCAATGGACCTCTGTCGTTTTAGGAGAACGCTTGTGTAATTGGGTGTTTTCATATTCGTTCGTAGCCGCCGGGGCCTCTGATGAATTTCAAAAGAAATTTTTGTCATCGTTATGCGAACAGTATTCTCATCTTCTGAAAAGCTATAAAGCTGAAACAAACTTATGCTCGAAAATAATAGCTTTGAAAGGACTTATATTTTGCCAATGCGTTATGAGAAATATCAATATTGGAGTTCTAAATAAATTCATCATGAAATTAAACCAATTAGTTGAAGAGAATTTTGATAAGTATGGAATGATTATCACAAGAAACCCAGTAGATGAATTTAATTTATTTAGAAGCCTTATAGAAATAAGGTTTATTATAAAGAATTTAAATATGGATATAATAGAGAATTTTTTTTCTGATAAATTGTCAAGAATGGCTTCATGCATAAGATTTCTTCGACTTGGAGATGGATGTTTGTCATCATTCCAGGGAGATTCAAACTCTTCAACATCATTTATAATCCCAACAAGGCAGATAATAGATGCTGCTATTTCGGTTGTGAATGCAAAACTTACGAACGAACAAAAGTTAGTTTCAGGATTTGATAGGCTCTCTACGAAAAAAATTGCTGTTATTGTTAATACGTCAATCTCCGAAGTTAAATCAAAATTTAATCATTATAGTGAGCCGGGAATAAACATTTTTGACTTTGAATCTAGCTTTGGAATAAGCAGGGTTATTTATAGATCTGACATATCTATTTTATCAAATGGTTACAGAATAAAAGTTCATCCAAATTCGCAAAATTTTTCAAAAAAAGATATCACAGAAAGTGGAATATTTTTTAAAGGTGAGTCGGTAAGTCAAACTTCAAATTTCTTCCTTGCAATTAGGAGAGAGTTGTTTATAAACGCTAATATTGCTCAGCTTTCGGGATCTGATTTTGTTTCAATACAAGGTAAGTTTTTAACTATCGTGAGGTTGGTTTTAAATGAAAAGTGTAGTATTAGCAAAGTCAATGAGAAAACAATTATGATAACAATTGAACAAAAACAATATAAATTGACAGTTCTTGTTGGCCATAATATCAGAGAGATTATAATTAGAACTGAGTTTAATTATCCATCAGTTGAATTTGAACTTGAAAATGGTAAATCTGACAATGTACAAATAAAATGGAGCTTAGAGCAGGTGGAGAATTAATAATGCAAAGTTTTATAATTGTTGGCAACGACGAGAATAAAAATTTAGAAAAAGCTTTTGATTTGGCAATTGACCATATGAGCAAAGAAACTTCTATGGAATTAGAATTAATTAAAAAGCATGTGCAATCAAACACTTATCCAAATTTTCTTATGGTAAAAAAATCGGATGATGCCAATGAAATTCAAGTTGATGATTCGAGACGAATAATAGAATTTCTATTGCAGCGCCCCGCAATAGCTGGGAATTGCGCAGTTATCGTGCATTCGGCGGAGTTAATGTCTAAGAACGCAGCAAATGCTCTGCTGAAAATCCTGGAGGATCCGCCCGATACAGCGATTTTAATTCTGACAACAAAAAAACTTATGAGCCTACTGCCGACAATACGTTCGCGTTGTGTGCAAATACGTACTGCAACAGAGCACATAAATGTTTCAGATTGTGAGAATTTTATAGATTATGCAAATAAAGTTTTTGGTAAAGAAGATAATAAATTGAAATTAATTCGCCAGGTATTTGAATTTATTCAAGGTGGAATGAAGAACATAAAAGAATTTTCACAAGCTTTGGAAAGCTCAGATTTAGAAACATTTTGCGAAATATGTTTTATATATTCATATTTCAAATTTTGTCAAACTTGTCAACTTTCGATGGCCGAAATAGTATTAAAAATGCAGGAAATACTAGCAATCTCAAAACGTACATATCCCGATAAACAAAGCTTGATTACTGCAGTATGGTGTGTGTTTAAGAATTTTTTTTGTTAGTATTGCCGATTTTCTGTGACTCTAATTGGATATCTGGAACAAAACTTAATACTCACTTTCTTAGCAAGGCCTAGTTTGTCGGCCTCCTGAGAGGGCAATTTTGCCTGTTACGCTCCGCCCAAAAGTTTTGTCTTTTGGAGATTATACTGTTACTATCTCAATAGAGCAGAAAAAGTTTCCGACTGTTGCAGATAATTGGTATAATCTCAGTTTCGTGGAAGAAGTTGTATATTAGTACGTATAGTCTGTCAAGGAGGAGAACGAAGTGATCCTTGACAGACTGAGGGCGCGAGCATGGTATAATTATGATACCATACTCGCGCCCAGGGTGGTCACAGAAAAGCCAATGCTTTTCTGTGACTACGAATACTTAGGAGGGGATTCCTATTGATAAAAATGCATAAAATCAGGTTAAATAAAGCGTTAACTTTACTAGGGGTTTGCTCTCGAAGAGCTGCTGATAAACTGATAGATACTGGAAAAATCTTAATTAATTCAAACCAAATAGCAACGCAAGGAATGCTAATCTCTGAGACAGATATTATATCAGTGTTGGGCAAAAATTATACTCTTCGAACAAACTCGATAACAAAAAGAATTTGGATTTATTATAAACCTAAAGGGCTCGTCACAACTCATAAAGACGAAAAAAATAGGACAACAGTATTTGATGATTTAAAGAAAAAAATACCCGAACGAGTAATCTCGGTAGGGAGGTTGGATTTAAATTCAGAAGGTTTGCTTTTAATCACGACTGATAACGATTTCGCAAAATACGCTCAATCTCCAGACAATGGCTGGGAGAGGAAGTATAAAGTTAGATTATTTGGAATTCCAAATGAAAAGAT
>JAIRKP010000072.1 GCA_031260085.1 Holosporales bacterium
CCCCATACTGTATTTTCCTTTTTGGAACGAGAAAAAGAGAACCAGATTGACGAAGCGTCTGTCAAGGTGGAGAGCGAAGCGGACCTTGACAGACAAGCGCAGTCAATCGGTATAATTGAGTGACTCCAAAAAGGAAAGTTACAGTCTTAATAATGTAATGTCGAAGAAGATCTATCATGTGTTGCATGGATATTCTAATGATTTCATACCGTTCTGGAAATTCATATTTTGTCTCAAATCATATGAACGCATATATGCTTTAGGTAATTCTTGAGTTCCATGGCGAAATAAGATATGATGAATTGTTGATTTTAATGTAGGAGAATATGCATGAATTTACCTCTTATGCCGAAGGCAACGGCAATTTGGCTTATTGAAAATACATCATTGACTTTTAAGCAAATCTCCGAATTCTGCGGTTTGCATATTCTCGAAATCGAATCTTTGGCGAATGGAGATATGGATTCCAAAATGCTGGGATTTGATCCTGTCATTTCATCGCAATTAACAACAAACGAAATAAAAAGATGCGAAGACGATTCAACTGCAAAATTAACCTTAAATAAAATCGAAATAGTAAGTGAAGGAAAAAATTTAAATAAGAAATACACGCCAAGAGCAAAGCGCCATGATAAACCAGATGGCATAGCTTGGTTGATAAAATATTATCCAAATTTACCTGAAAAAGATATATGCGATTTGCTTTCTACAACGAAAGCTACTATAAAAGCTATTAAAAATAAAACTCACAAAAATTCCTCTACAATAAAACCCAAAAGCCCGGTTTCTTTAGGGCTTTGCACTGATGCTGAATTAGAATTTGTTATATCTAAGTTAACAAGGGAATAAACTGATGGCCAAAATTATATTTAAATCTGAAAGTTCAGAAACCATAGTCGAAGCCACAAATGGAGAGACTTTGCTTGAAGTCGCCAACAATAACAATATAAAACTTTTCGGAGGTTGCTGTGGAGCTGGCGTGTGTGGGACATGCCAAGTGTTTATAGATAACAACTTCATAAATAAATTAAATGAAAAAACTCCTGAAGAACTTGACCTTTTAGATGTATTGCCAAATGGAAATCATAATTCAAGATTGGCTTGTCAAGTTATAATTTCGGACGAGCTAGATGGCATGGTAGTTGTTATACCTTAGTGAAGATGCAACAGCTGACATTACCCATATCTTGGGCTTTTTCATATAAAAGTTCAGATTTTATTGTTAGCGATTGCAATCGATATGCATTTGAATGGCTCGAAAGATGGCCATTTCATATAAAAGACAATTTTGTATGCTTAGTTGGAGACGTTAGATCTGGGAAAACTCTTTTATCAAAAATTTGGGCATCCAGGTTAGGTGCAGAGTTTATTCATGCAAAAGAAGATATTTTTAACAAATGGTATGCAATATCTTCCGAAACCTCGGATTATAAATATTTCGTTATAGATGATGCAGATGAAATTAATGATAATATATTGTTATATTATATTTATAATACCTTAAAAGAAAAAAATGCACATGCCTTGTTTACAGCGAAAATACCTCCTGCTAAATGGGTTGTGACTTTGGATGATATAAAATCGAGAATATCGACAGTCCATGTTATACGAATACAGCCTCCTAACGAATTTGTCACAAAAATGATGATAAAAAAACTGTTACTCCAAAGAGGCATACAAGTTTCTGATGAGGTTGTGAATTATATCGCTAATACAATAGAAAGATCATATGATTCTATTAACTATTGGGTAACTCAAATAGATAAGAAAATAAATAAAAATATGAAAGCAACATTATTTAATATAAAGAAAATAATAAAGCATACTTATATGGAGTCCAATCAAATCTGAAGCGATTATGGCAATATTGCTTAAAAACCCCGCACTGTATACTCCAAATCGTTATTATCAATATATCTTTACTTTTACAATGTATTTTTGAGAAGCATCTTGAGATAATTCTGATGGATCCGTTTCTATAATGTCTTCGTTACCTAAGATTTCGTGGCATTTTGCAATTAGAGCTATTATTTGTTTGCCAGTTAAGAAAGCGGCGCCTGCCTTAGATAATTTTAACTTTAGAACATTGTTTTCAACTATCAGCTCATATTTCCCGCTGATTTTGGGTACTTTGAAAGTTTCAGATTCAATAAGCCCCGCACGAAAAAGATGTGAAAACACTTTGCCGGCATCTTCCTCCGAAAACTTACCATCTCCGTCTCCGTTGGCAGCTCCCGGGAATTTCGCAGAGGCCGATTTATCATCTCCTGGCAATGTATTATACAAATTGCCATACTCCTGAAATGCAAGCTGCAAAACCTGCATATCAGTCGCAACTGATTTCAATTTCGCGGTATTGATCATATCTTTACCCTTCAAAGTTGCTCCTGCTATAATTCCGATTATAAGCAAAACTATTGAGATTTCGATTAGGGAAAATCCAGGAAGGCTAGCTTTTCGGATGTTTTTGCAATCCATATTAAACCTGACTATTTCCCTGTGTCTTGGGATGGCTCAGCGGGAATTGCTGGCGGTGCTTCAGGAACTGAATCATCACTATTTTCTTTCTTCTTCAGATCTGGCTTAGCATCCCGTTTTTCTTCTTCGCCAGGCTCAGCAGAGCTCTCTGGATTGGGAGCATCAGGCGAGTTTGCGGGGGCAGCGTCGGAGGATTTTTCAGGAGATTGTGGAGCATCGTCTTCAGGTTTTTCAGGCTCTGCGGAAGTATCGGCGTCGCTTTCATTAGGCTCTGGATTTGCGGCATCAGGCGAATCTGCAGGGGCATCGTCAGGAGATTTTCTAGAAGATTGAGAAGCTTTATCTTTAGGTTTTTTAGGCTCTTCAGGAGAATCAGCATTGCTTTCATCATCAGACTCTTCAGAGGAATTGGAATTGCTATTTGATTGGGCTATAACCCTATCAGCTTGTGCCTCGAGTTCACTTACTTTTTTCTCGATCTTTATGATAGCCAAGCTTGTTTCTTTTACGTCCTCCAATTTTTCTTGTTGCGACGAGTTCCAATCTTGAGGATCAGAAGTAATTAATCTTTGCAACTCTTCAATCCTAATTCTCATATCAGACAATTTTAATTTCAGCTGTACAATTCGACGCAGCAAATCACAAGTTTCATCTAATAATTCTTCATTAGAACTCCCTAATGCTGATTGCGCAAAAATCCCACAAATTAACAAAAATTTATAAAATTTCATATCTTTCTCCCCATTATATTTTCTCCTACAATTTAAGTGTAAAAGAAACCGCCAAAAAAGCAAAGATTTATTAAATACAATTTGTAAAAAATTTTAAATTATATCATCGAAAAGTGTGTGTTTCGCGCAACACGCAAGATCAGGCCTGAATAGTATAACAAAAAATATACAATATTTTAACAATTGAGATGTATAATTCAACTATGGATGTTGTTTATAACAACAGGTTTTTAGATATTGGAGAAAAAAAATGAACAAGATAGGTTTATTATCAATAGCAGCAGCTCTCTTTGCGAGAAGCGCCTATTCAGCGGATAGCGTACCTGTAGGGGACGAACCTCAACAACCGGTCGCAGAGGCCCCTCAAACGGAGGCAAGTGTTGCTGCCGACGCACCAGTAGTAGTTCCGGAGGTACCTGCTGATAGTGTTGAAAAAGCAGCCCCAGTCGAGGAAGTTAAAAAAGTAAAAAAGCATAAGAAGAAAAAGGGATGTAAGAAAGATAAGAAAGCTGCAAAAGTAAGAGCTAAATTAACTGACGACTTGAACAATCAACCTCTGCCAGGCGCTAACGATAAATCGAGCAGCAGTGATAGCGAGGAAGTTTCTACTTCTGACGATTCTTCAAAAGAAGAGACCGCACCTGCCACACCAGCAGAAGAAAGTCCATCTTCAGATTCAGAGTCGACTTCATCCGAGACAGCAGAGTAAGTTATTTATTTAATCATTGTAGAGGAAGTAAAAAAA
>JAIRKP010000059.1 GCA_031260085.1 Holosporales bacterium
TGCTTTAATTTTAAATTAAGACAATTAATTGACATAAAAATACTATTATTATCATGATAATTTTATACAGATATTAAACATTCTTTAATAAAATTGATGTATACTAATAATAAAGAAACTATATTTTGTGTGAGATTATGAAAAATCGTTTTATGGAACTATCTATTTATGGCGAAAAGACCTATAGAGTTTTTCTTGATCTAATAAAGCATGAGCTAGATAAACTCAATGTTAATGATATAACTGCTATTCAAGCTTTTATATTGATGAATATAAGTAGCAATGTTGTCACCATAGGAGAAGTCTTAACTCGTGGATATTATATAGGATCTAATGCATCTTATAATCTTAAGAAAATGATTAATAACGAATATCTAACTCAATCTACCGCTGATTATGACAAAAGAGCTTCTCATTTGAGAGTTACAGACAAAGGCAAAGAACTTTGTCATAAGTTAAGTAATATTTTGGATGCAAAAACTTCCAAAGTAGCAAAAGGGTTAGATATCGAAAAAGGCTTGGAATCATTGAAAAAAGTTCAAAATTCGCTAAAGGATGCATTACAATTATCACCTTTATAAGTTTATTTACTGGAATTCGGTCTGCGTTTTTTCTTAAAATAGCCAGAGAAAATTAATACATAGAGCGATAAATGCAGGTTTCTTTTTCAGAAGTAGTGACGCTATCTTCTTATGATGTTGTCATTATAGTCTCCAGCGATACAGGCAAAGATTTTATAGATAGTAAATTAAAATTATTAACAGGATTGGATGCGCCCAAATGCATCTTAGAATCTTGCGTGAATCTAAAATATAAAGATATAAAGAGTTTTAAACTTATTGTCGGTGGCAGAATTGTCGAATTAATAATTGCCGGAACTGGAAAAAAATCAGAAATTAAAAAGGTAGATATTGAAAAATTAGGTGGGTATATTTTCGATTCGATAAATTCTAAAAACTCAAAAGTATGCCTATTTAATAACATAGAAAGTGGATTATCAGATGCTGCTTCTTATATATCTTCAGGATTATATTTAAAATCTTTAACTTTTGACAAATATCAAACGGAAAAAACTGAAAAAAAGATAATCAGTATTTCTTGTCAAACCTGCTATATAGAGCTAAATGAACATTCATATAAAGATCTTCAAAATGTCAATGAAGGGGTAGCGTTGGTGCGGGATTTGGTCTCTGAGCCTGCCAATGTTATGACGCCCGATCAAATGTTAATAGAAGCTCAGAATCTGAAAAAGTTAGGTGTAAAAATTAGCTATCTTGATAAAAATGACATGGAAAAACTTGGAATGAATGCTATCCTCGGAGTCTCGCAAGGAAGTGATCAGCCTGCATACGTCGTTGTTATGGAATATAGACGAGATAAAAATAAAGATACGATAGCTCTCGTCGGCAAAGGGCTGACGTTTGATTCTGGCGGCCTTTGTTTAAAACCATCTAAAAGAATGGGAGAAATGAAGGGAGATATGACGGGGGCGGCAGTGGTCATCGGAGCTATGAAAGTCATGGCGTTAAAAGAAGAGCCAGTGAATGTCGTTGGGCTTATAGGGGTCGTCGAAAATATGATTTCGGGGAGCGCTCAAAGACCCGGCGATATTGTTAAAGCTATGTCAGGGATGACAATTGAAGTGGATAACACAGATGCCGAAGGCAGACTAGTTTTAGCAGATGTCTTATGGTATGCTGCTGAAAAATTCAAACCTAATATAATTATAGATTTTGCAACACTCACAGGAGCTATTCAAGTTGCCTTAGGACATGAATTTGCTGGATTATTTTCAAACTCAGATGAACTGGCCGATCGATTATTAAACTCCGGAAATTCTGTTGGCGAAAAACTTTGGAGGCTACCGCTTCACCCATCATACGAAGATGACGTAAAATCCGATATAGCCGATATTAGAAACGTTGGCTCTGAACGGGGAGCCGGAAGTATAACTGCTGCTATGTTTTTAAAGCGTTTTATTCCAAAAACGATCCAATGGGCACACGTTGATATAGCTGCAACTGAGTGGGATTCTAAAAGTCGTGCATTATCAAAAAAGGGAGCCACAGGGTTTGGAGTACGCTTAATTAATGCATTCATTTCGAAATACTGCAGCTCAAACACTTAAGGAGAATCTCAAATGAAACTAACCATAAACCAAAAATTGTTGGAAAAATCGCTAGCTCACGCAAATTGGGTCATTGAGAAAAGACAAGCCGTGCCGATAATGGGGTATGTTTTATTTGAAGCAGAAGAGGGCATAGGTATTCGAATCTCGGCATCAAATATGGATATGACAATTGTCGAATCTTTAAAAAGTGAAGTTTCAGAAAGTGGCGCATATTGTCTTTCGGCTGGGTTATTGTATGACATAACTCGAAAGCTGCCAGCTGAAGCCGAGATACATATACAATTTGATAAAGAAAATAATTCTGTATTATTAAGAAGTAAATCAGCGACTTTTACTTTGTATTATATGGAACGTGATAGTTTTCCCCCTAGAGGAAATGATGAATATTTGGTTTCATTTACAATGAATGAAAAAATTTTGAAAAATGCAATTGACGTAGCCAAAGTTGCGATGCTTCAGGATAATACTAGATTCCATTTAAATGGAATTCACATTCATTATGAAAACGAACTCGGTAATAATAAATTAAGATTCGTTGCAACTGATTTGTTTAGAATATCTTGTGTGAGCATAGATTCTTCTGCAGAAACTCAGAAAATGCCTCCGATAATCATATCTAAAAGAGCCGCCGCTGAATTGCTAAAACTGATAGATGACTCTAGCGAAAAAAGTGTTCACGTCTCAGTCTCCGAAAATCGAATATGTTTCAAAATAACAGCAGAAGATGAAACTATAACTGAATTTAGTTCGAGATTAATAAATGGCTCATTTCCAGAATATAGAGGCGCACTGGAAGTATCTAACGACAAAATTTTAATTGTGGATAACAAAGCTTTAATCAATGCTTTGGATAGAGTTAGCACCGTAGTCACAAGCACTTCGAGCTCAGTCAAGCTGAACATTCAACAAAATAAAATTACTCTAACTGGTATGAGCCGCGAGCTAGGAACAGCCGTTGAAGAACTCGAGGTAAGTTTCAATGCATTTGATTCTTTTGAGATATGCTTCAATAGCCGATATCTATTAGAAATACTAAAACAAATAGAAACTCCTCAAGTCAAAATGTTATTCGCAGAAAGCACCTCTTCGACATTAATTCAACCTACCGACGCTCGTGAAAAGCCATATTTAGATATGATCTTTGCAATCATGCCAATCGAAATCGTAAATGATTAAAATAAAACTATCATCTTCTCCGAGGCGCGAGTATAGTATAATTATTATACCATACTCGCGCACATAGTCTGTCAAGGATCACTTCGTTCTCCTCCTTGACAGACTATACACTAATGATTTGCATTTGTCCTGAAATGTCATAACTCTTCCTAATCGTTTCCTATACGCCGAGTCTTTTGCAGTAAGGTTAACTCTTCAGGTTTCGAAGTCCAAGGGGCACCCGTAAAGATTTCTCTTTGCAGGTACTAATCTTCTAAAAATGGATTTTCATGCATGAGAACTAATACTGTGCCGATTCCCTTCAAAAACTAGCCAGTGTACTGTCTTAATCTAGGGTGCGATTGTGATAAATGGAAGATGTTGTCCTGTGTTTCTTCGGATAATCGCGTCTCGGGGAGGCTGGGAAAGCTTTGTCTTTTCAGGATCAAGCCTTCTTTTGCATACCTCAGAAGCAGATTATTGAGAATCATTGTTTTGAGTTATGTTGTTCGAAAAGGATTGGAAAGACTGGACAAGGAGCATAAAAATCATCTGTACTCTATGCAAAGCAAACCCTAGAGTTAGTCTGTCAAGGAGGAGAACGAAGTGATCCTTGACAGACTGAGGGCGCGAGTATGGTATAATTATTATACCATACTCGCGCCTCGAGAACATATTTTCAATACTCACTTTCTATTAATGGGACAAAACAGCAAGAATTAACAAAGCGACGATATTAATGATTTTGATCATAGGGTTTATAGCAGGGCCTGCCGTATCTTTGTATGGATCTCCAACTGTATCGCCCGTAACGGCTGCTTTATGGGCTTCGGAGCCTTTCCCGCCAAAATTGCCATCTTCGATATATTTCTTAGCGTTATCCCAAGCGCCTCCTCCGGAAGTCATCGATATTGCAACAAACAATCCCGAAACAATAGTTCCAATTAACGTCGCCCCTAAAGCTGAGAATGCGGATGATTGATCGGCAATTGCACTAATAACAACATAAACGACTATTGGAGAAAGCAGAGGAAGTATTGATGGAGCAATCATTTCTTTAATAGCTGATTTGGTTAAGAGATCAACCGCTGTTTTGTAATCCGGTTTGTTTTCACCTGTCATAATTCCTTTTATCTCTTTAAATTGACGTCTGACTTCTAAAACAACCTCACTTCCGGCTCTGCCAACTGCCTTCATTCCAAATGAACCAAAAAGATAAGGGAGCATGGCTCCTATTAGCAAACCAATTAAAACATATGGGTTTTGTAAATTAAACTCAACATTTAAGTGTGGAAAATAAAGCAGTAAATCTTCAACATAAGTTGCGAAAAGGACCAATGCAGCAAGCCCTGCAGATCCTATTGCATAACCTTTCGTCACAGCCTTGGTTGTGTTTCCAACAGCATCTAATGCATCTGTGATATTGCGAACTTCACTTGGAAGCTCGGCCATCTCTGCAATTCCGCCGGCATTATCCGTGACGGGACCATAAGCATCTAACGCAACTATGATACCTGCAAAAGCTAGCATTGTCGTTGCTGCAATCGCTATTCCAAATAATCCTGCAAAAATGTAAGCACAAATTATACCGCCACAGATAACAACGACGGGAAGAGCTGTTGCTTCCATTGAGATTGCTAAACCTTGTATTATATTAGTCGCATGGCCTGTTTCGGAGGATTTTGCAACGCTTTGAACTGGCCTGTAAGAAACGGATGTGTAATACTCTGTAATTACAACTAAAAGCCCAGTAACAATAACCCCCACAATGCAGCAGTTGAATAAAGCTTTAGGCGTGAAAGATCCGCCAGAAAAGGTTATCTCTTGAGACCAACTGTCGAACATAAAGTTTGCTGTGATCCAAATTAAAACCAAAGAAAATGCCCCTGAAGCGACAAGTCCTTTATATAAAGCTTTCATTATCTTGTTGGAAGAGTCTAATTTTACAAAAAACGTTCCAAGTATAGAACCTATAATGCAAACAGCGCTTATTGCAAGCGGGAATAGCATAATTAGTGATTTTATTTCATCCGAAAAATGAATACTCGCTAAAACCATTGATGCAACTATCGTCACGGCATATGTTTCGAATAAATCAGCCGCCATACCTGCGCAATCTCCGACATTGTCTCCAACATTATCGGCAATAACGGCGGGATTGCGAGGATCATCCTCTGGTATGTTTGTTTCGATTTTTCCAACCAAATCGGCTCCAACATCAGCTCCTTTTGTAAATATTCCCCCCCCAAGTCTTGCAAAAATGGAAATTAAAGATGCTCCAAAACTTAAAGCAACTAAAGATTCTGTGATTAATCTTGCCTCTAAATCTAGCGACTGCAAAATGAAGTAATACAAAGATACCCCTAGCAATCCAGATCCGACAACCAACAATCCGGTTATAGCTCCTGCATCGAAAGCTACCGCAAGAGCTTTTTTGAGAGAATCTCGCGCAGCTTCAGTTGTCCGTACATTAGCTCTAACCGAAATGTTCATTCCGATATATCCTGCCAAGCCAGATAATACGGCGCCTAAAATAAATCCGATAGCAACATAACATGATAAGAATATCCATAAAAGAACAACCACAATTGTTCCAACAATTCCTATCGTCGAATATTGGCGATTGAGATATGCCATCGCCCCCTCTTGGATTGCTTTTGCAATCTCCTGCATTCGTTCATTTCCACAAGAATATGTGCCAATCTTCCTTATTTTTGCTATTGAAAACAATACTGCAACAATACCGCAAAGTACTATTAAAATATTTGTATATGGTAACATAAAACCCTAATTATATAAAAATCTGCAATTTATTTTACACAAATCCTAGCAATTTGCAAAGCTCCTT
>JAIRKP010000011.1 GCA_031260085.1 Holosporales bacterium
CTTCCGAAAAAGATTAATTCGGTCTTAAAGGTTTTGAGGAAGGAATTTCCGCCTGAGGTTTTGGAAAAAGCTTTGAAAAAAATATCGTCTATGTATAATCAAAAACAAACGTTTATAAACGAATCTCTAAAATATTTGTATGGCCCTGAAGGCGATAGCTTGGTAGATTGGAATGTTAAAAATTAGGCTCTTCCTCTGATTATATGAGAAAGAGTACGAAGTTCTCTATATCATTCACGGGGCTATTCTCTCTAGACTCTGTCGCCATAAAGATTAGCACGTAATCAACACGACATATTAGGCAAGATACGGACCTTAAGTTGCCCTGGAAGTTGGAGAGGAATCGCAAAAGACAATAGGAGATTCATAAACACTGCTTTATGGATCTAAGAACTAGGTCTCTGTTGAGAGACTTAACCAACAGACTATGGAGTTGGAAGAATACAAATAAGAGAACAGATATGTATTATGTGGTTGTCTGCGTCTATCTCGTGACGATAGAGTAGGCCAGTGACATGCTCCTGACATGAAACTGAAGTTGCCTATTAACTTGCCCGGCGAATCATTGTTTCAGCAATTACTATCGATGTCCGCCTCTGCCTCCTCGTCCCCAGGGAGGACCGCCATGTCCGCCGTGACCTCCATGACCGTGCTGAGGATGACCGCCGGGTGGAGGGCCCATTCGAGGTCCGTGTTGATGATGGCGATGTGGACCACCATGACCGTGAGGAGGGCCGCCCTGCGGGAATGGAGGAGGACCGCCGGGTGGTGGTCCAAATCCGGGACCACCAAATCCGTGGCCGCCAGGGCCTGGACAGTGTCGATGATGGTGATGTGGCCCACCTTGACCGTTTGCTGGGACTTGGGGTGGAGGCTGGGTTGCTGGTTGGGAATACACCGCTGGAGGAGGCTGATATTGTGTTATATTTGCCAACAACTGGTGTAAATTCATTAATTGACAATGCGCTATGTCATCGTAGTATGCAATGCTCAATTGCTGTTGATAGCGACTGTATTGTGGCATTCCCATAAGTTCGTTGTATACTGCTCTCAGCCCTTCGTCGGATGCCTGAGCGTTATTTTGAATAACTTTCCAAATGAATTGCGATAATATCAGATAATTCCAATACTGTGGAGTGTAACATACAGGATTTGGGAATGGCTTAAATGAATCTCCACGGATAGCTGCGTTACAAGATGCTGCAGTTGCTGCTATTGTATCCCTATATACTGATCCATCTGGCAAAATTCGGGTAAGCAAGGCGGGATTGGCATTCGTTGCCCAGTAATTCACTATGCCTTCTCTAGCAATAGATTGATTTGCTATAAAATACAAGATAACTGTAAATATTCTAATCAATAATTTCATGTGCTACATTTATTATGTTCTTCCTAATTTTAGTCTAACATATCATTATTATAAATGTATTATGATCTATTCAACAAAACAGATTTTAAGGAAATTACTGCTTTAATAATAAAAAAATTCATCAAATTAACTAATTCTTTACAAAATTTATCAGAATCTATACGTAGACCATTTATTTTGGAATTTTTAGTGCAAAAGATTTTTAGTTTGTTTAATTCAAATGACTCTCGACCTTTTATCCGTGTAATAATTTTCTCTGATTGCATTGAGTTGTTTCATATACACAACGAAATTATAAAAAGTATAAAAATCTCTCAAGAAAAAAGTGATCAAATATTTAATTATTTAAGTATATATAAAAATACTTCTATAGAGCTAGTGATATCCAATAAATTCATGTCTTGCAAATCCGTTGCTCAAAAAAGTGTTTCTAAAAGAGAAATTAAAACCTTAGCAGATAATATTCTGGAATCGAAGCAAGGATCTGTGAATGCTGTATTTTTTGATAATATAAATCAATACAAAAATAAATTTTATACAATTTGTAGTGCAAATTTAGAAAAATCCACGATTGATTTTATAAATCAGCTTCTTGCAATTAATAATAATGTAAATATTGTAGCCTGGCCAGCGTGGATTGTTTTCACCTATTTTCAGAACTTTCCGACTGATAAAGAAAAATTTAATTGTTCTTTATTTACAATTGAAAGATCTGACAGTTTTGAAATCATAGTCTATACCGATAATGGAATAATTTGTTATAGAAATGGAGATCTTAAATTAGAAGAAAAAGAAGTAGAGATAGAAAATACGATAAAATATGTAAGAAAAACGTACAATATATCCCCAAAAGAAATGGCAATTTACTCAATTGATGAACAAATTCTGGAGACTTTGCTTAAGAAAATTCCCAACAATATGGAAATAGTTTGCAATGAGATAGATAATTCTTTATTGAAATATAAACACAATGTTAATAAAATAATAAAAATTGCTTTTAATTTATTTTTATTGCTTTTATTAAGCAAATGCTGTTTGGGATTATTTTATATTCATGATATTGAAAAACAAATAAACAAATATAATAATGATATTGATTTATTTGATAAAAACATATTTTCAGAACTAGATTTATGGGATAATATAAACTGCTCACTCATCGATGATTTAGACTTTAAAGCTTTGCTAAAACGACGTATTGAAACCGAAAAAATCGGTAAAATTCAAAATGCAACCATATCAATTGATAAAGAATCACAAGAGATTGCCATACGATTAATCCCTGAAAAAAGCTAATATGAATGTTCTCTTATTTAAGAAATATTTAGATGTTAGAAATATAAGATCATTTGCGGTTTACTTTATTATAATTATCTTTCTATCTTTTTTTCTTTATATGATAGATAATTGTAAAGAAGAAAAACTTCTATATTTACAAACAATAAAAATAACCTCAAACAAGATAGAAAAAGTAACATCAAACAAACCTTTTTATGAATTTTTAAAAAAGCACTCGTTCAAACAAACAGCTCAAGATTTGAAAAAATTCGTTAATAAACTTTCGGAAAAATATTTTGCACAGGGTTTAAAAATTTCTTTAAATGATAAAATTGAAATAAACGGTATAGTTAAAGCAACATATGATATAAACGGAATATTTTGGCATGATTCATTAATTTTTAAATTTATACAAGAATTGAAAGAATTTGTACCTGGATTTATTCGAATCAATTATTTAGAGATCGATAAAATAACTAAAATTTCTAATTTAAGACCCGCTATAAGAATGGAATTAAAGTGCGAATACTATTCTGCAAAATAACGATAATATGCTTTATTTCATATAGTCGTGCGGAAGAGTTATCTTTTTTCATGTCTCGTGAGGAATCAACCGAAATTCTCACAATGTTAGGCAATCAAACTAAAAATACTAAAACCGAAAAGAAATCTCAAACTTACTTATCAGTTTCGGGGATTTTTTATATTGATCAAGATAATTGGACAGTATGGATAAACGATATACCTTATTCTAAAGTGGGGCAATATCTTGATTTTTCAATAGATGAGATCTCTGAATCTGAAATTTTATTAACACTAAATAACAGCGAAACAGTTGTTTTATCAGTTACGGTAAAATAAATATTATTGGCATACCGCTCAGTAGTAGTTGCAGCATTAGGGAAAATCGTGCTATTCTTAGAATACTTGTTTAGTATTTTAATATTTTCTATGCTGAGGTTTTTGTTAATTTGCACGTCATTATTGTTGGTTAGTTGTTCTAAAGACATAGACTTAAAGCAATTTGAAAATACAAGTGCTGAAGACATCTTCGCAGCTGGCAAGAAAGAGATAGCCAACAAAAATTACGCCGATGCTGTGTTGATTTTTGAAGAGTTGGAAAGATTATATCCTTATTCAAAACTAACCGCAGAAGCTCAAATTTTAGAAGGCGAATGTAACTATAATTCGAAAAAATACGATGAAGCAAGTTCTGCAATTGAAATATTTGTTAAAACTCACCCAACTCACAAAAAGGTTCCGTATGCCTTATATATGCTCGGAATCATACACTTTGAGCAAATGCCGATTATAGAAAGAGATCAAGATTCCACAGCTAAAGCTCTAGCTTATTTTTCTGAATTGCAGCAAAGATATCCTGGGTCTGAATTTGTAAAAAAATCAGAAGAAAAAGTAAAACAACTGCGGCAACAAATGGCTGGGAGGGAAATGAATATTGCAAGATATTATCAGTCCAGAAAAAATTACGCAGCAGCTATAGGCCGTTTAAATGTTGTTGTCGACAATTATACTGACACAGATCATGCCCCTGAGGCTTTATTGCGCTCAGTTGAGTGTTACATCTCTATGGGGATTTTCGACGAAGCAAAGTTGGCTAATAGAATTCTAGAGACCAAATTTTCTGAAACTCCATGGGCAAAATATTCTAAAGAACTTCTGATTAGAAATAATATTAAATAATGTTCAAATGTTAATTTATGGAATTCACGCCTGTAGATCCGTTGTAATTAATAAAAGAAAGAAAATTTTGCGCATATATTTATTAAAAAACAAAAACCATTTTGAATTCTTAAACGCAATTCCTGCCAAAAATCTTGAATACATAAATGAACAACAGATGAAAAAAATAATCCCCAAAGAAGCGGTTCATCAGGGCATAATCATGGAAATCGAAGATATTTCATATGGCGATATAACTGACCTCGTTTCAAGTCCTAACCATTGTATTATAGCGATTTTGGATAATGTTACCGATCCACATAATTTGGGAGCCATCATAAGAACGGCCGCAGCATTTGGAATATCAGGGATAATTCTTTCCGAAAGATCTTCCTGTAAAATTACTCCAGCAGCTGCAAAAGCGGCTTCGGGAGGCTTAGAGCATATTTCAATATATATAGTGAAGAATATCTCACAAAGTATCGAAAAGATTAAAGAATATGGATTTTGGGTAATATCTTGCTGTGAAAGTGGAAATAAGTTTATTCATGAAGTAGATCTAAAAGGGAAGGTTTGTGTAATATTGGGAGCCGAAGGAGACGGGATACGAAGGCTTTCTAAAGAAAAATCGGATTTTGTAGTAAAAATCCCCACTAATACACACTTCTCAACTCTGAATGTATCAAACGCAGCTGCTGTCGTATTTTACGAGATAGCAAAACAACAAGCAAAATAAAGTTATGTCTTATCAAGCACCCACGGGGCGCGAGTATGGTATGACTGTTATACTATACTCGCGCCCCAGGGAGCTTAAAGGCAAAAGCCTGTCGGGACAATAAATGGATTCTGCTATAACTCTTTATAATATGCCTCAGTGCTCGATATCGTATTGCTGTAATTCTGAATCTGAAGGTTTCAAAGGAAGACTATTATTAAACC
>JAIRKP010000103.1 GCA_031260085.1 Holosporales bacterium
TCAGAAGGTTTGCTTTTAATCACGACTGATAACGATTTCGCAAAATACGCTCAATCTCCAGACAATGGCTGGGAGAGGAAGTATAAAGTTAGATTATTTGGAATTCCAAATGAAAAGATAATATCTGCATTAATGCAAGGAATTGAAATCAATAAAATTCAGTATAAACCAATGCAAGTAAGAATCATTAGTCAATCAAAAGGGAAAAATTGTTGGGTTGATTGCGCGTTAACTGAAGGTAAAAATCGAGAAATAAGAAAAGTATTTGAACACTTTGGCATTATGGTAAATAAATTAATCAGATATAAATACGGTCCATACGAATTAGGAAATCTGACTCCTACGCAATTAATCGAAGTGAATTTTAAAAACATATAAGCTTGTCCAAAAAGCTATTGTTTTTCTGGCTGCAAAGAGAAATCTTTGCGGTGGCAACCAAGGCTCTGTTTAAAATCTAATACTTTATGTATAATAGTAAATTATAAAGAGAAACTTTTTGTTGGTGCTATGTTAAAGTCACTTCGCAATGCGTCTAACAGCCTTATCATTAAGATATTGTTTGGCGCTATTATACTTAGCTTTTGCTTATGGGGAATCGGAGATATCATTAGGAACTACTCTACGTCACGGTCTGTTTTTAGCGTTGGAAGTATAAAGATATCCGCTGATGTTTTTATGCATCAATATACTCAAGAAAAACAGAGAATACGCAATAGCGGCGAGAGAGCGCTCTCGGATGAAGAAATGAGGAAATTGAATGTTGGAAAGATTGTTCTTGATCAAATGATACAGAGCGCGACTATAGAGCAGGCCGCTAAAGATTTGGGTGTTATAATTCCAAAAAAAAGCATAATAGACGTCATTCAGGCTATGCCTCAATTTCAAACTGATGGGATTTTCGACGAAGAGTTGTATGCATCGATTATACAGCGCTCTGGCATGAACGAAAATGGATTGTTGTTAACGCCTATTAGAGAAAACTTAATGAAAACGCAGCTTTTTCATCCGATCGCCGTTGGCTATAAATTGCCGAGCTTTATAAAATCAATCATAGAAAAGGATTTTGCAATAAAAAGAGAGATTGTAGCTGCTGATATTAAATTATCAGATATTCCCATAAAAAAAACTCCATCAACCGAAGAATTGAAAGAATATTATTTAAATAATACAGAAAACTATAAAAAGCCTGAAGAAAGAGATTGCGCTATTTTGGTTGTTGATTATAAAAAATTACCGGGAGCTGTGAACATTTCTAAGAAAGACGTGGATAAATATTATGAAGAAAACAAAGCAGCATATGAGCCTAAAGAGTTTAGAGATTTCGAAAGGTTTGCTTTTGAAAATAAAGAAGAAGCAGATAAGGCACGATCTCTAATGCTAAAAAAAAGAATGTCTGCTGGCGAAATTACTAAGAAATTCTTAGCTCCAGTGGAAATTATTAGTAAAAAAGAAAAGAATGATTTCCCGACAGATATTGGGCGGGAGTTGTTTAATTTGAACATCTCTGGTGTTTCTATTATATATCAAATTGGAAATAAATTTTATATATATAGACTTATAAACGTAGATAAAACAAATGTAAAAAATGAAAAAGAAATAAAATCTGAAATTATAGAAATATTAAAAAGTGAACAAATCAATACTCCTGAGTATTATTCGAAAATTAAAGATATTAAGAACAAAATAGATGATGGTTTTGGCTCTGGAAAATCGATAGACGATATTGCTAAAGATACTGGCATGCAGATCGTGGAACTAAAAAGTTTCAGCAAAGCTCACATTAATCAAGAACTTGAAAATCTGATTCCAGACAAAGAAACAAAAACTGAAATCATTGAGGTAATATTTAATACGAATGCAAAGCAGGCTAGCCCCATCATAGATTCTAAGGCAACCGATACTGTCTCTTATGTCGTTTATATAAGAAAGATAGATCCAGCGAAAATCCCGTCTTTCGAAGAAATAGAAGATTTTGTCAAAGATGATTTTTATAGAAATGAAAAGAATACGAATGCTCTAGAAAAGATAGACATGATAAATAAAAAAGGTGCTGGCGCGAGTGCTGAAATATTAAAACTAAATGAAGTGCGAAAATATAAAATATCTAAAAAAGATATTTTACTTTATGAAAAAGAATATTCCACAGAAGTCGAAAAAATTTTGAAGCAAATCCCTAATATAAATATTTTATTTAATGTCGTTTCTTCTTTAAAGAATGGGCATTCTACTCACTTTAAAACAGCAACCGGAGATTATATTATAATAGCTTCGAGAAAAATTTCTGATAAAGCGGCTGATGATTCTTCTGAGTTTGCAAAAGTCATTTCTAATCATATCGATTCAAATACGGCTAATGACATAATTCCTTTAGCCATAAATGCATTTAAAGGAAAAATGAAAGTAAAAATTGACAAAGAACTTGTTGAAGAAATAACAAAAACGAGCGATAGTAATGAAAATAACTAAAGACAAAGAACGCAACATTTAAAGGAGTTTGAGATGCTAAAAATAGGAATTAACGGATTTGGCAGAATAGGGAGGATGATATTAAGAGCATATATAGAATCAATGAGAAAATATGATGCCATCGAAATCACCTGCATTAATGATTTAGCAGACAAAAAGATTAATTTGCATCTTCTAAAATACGATTCTACACATGGAACTTTGAACTTTGATGTCTCAGAAACAGACAATGGAATTTCTGTCGCAGGGAAAAATATAACAATGATTTCTGAATCGGATCCAGAAAAAATAGATTGGGCTGCCAATAGAGTCGATATTGTTTTTGAATGTTCAGGAAGATTTACTAAAAAAGTAGATGCTGAAAAGCATATCAAATCCGGAGCGAAAAGGGTTATTGTTTCAGCTCCATCAGATGGAGCTGATAGAACCGTCGTCTTTGGGATAAATCATAAAGAAATTATCAATAGCGATAAGGTAATTTCCAATGCCTCATGTACCACGAATTGCCTTGCTCCGGTTGCGTATTTATTAGAGAAAGCTTTTGGCATAGATCGTGGATTTATGACAACGGTTCATGCATACACTGGCGATCAGAGACTGATAGATACAGCACACAAAGATCTGAGAAGAGCAAGAGCAGCTGGAATGTCAATAATTCCAGGAACCACGGGCGCAGCCAAAGCCGTTGGTTTAGTTTTGCCGAACTTGATAGGAAAATTGGATGGAACCGCGATCAGAGTCCCCACCCCAAATGTTTCATTAATAGATTTAAAATGCACTGTTCGAAATCCCACAACTGAAGACGAAATCAATAATGTAATGAAATCGGCTGCAGCTGGAGAATTAAATGGAATTTTGAAATATAACGACGAACCATTAGTTTCGTGTGATTTTAACCATTCGACCTTTAGCTCGATATTTGATGCAACTGGAACTAGAATTATCGGGAAACATTTTTGTAGAGTTGTTGCGTGGTATGACAATGAGTTCGGATTTTCAAATCGTATGCTAGACCTAGCTCAGTATTTATCTAATTAATCGGATGATTCTCTTGGGTTAGCTGATTATAGATCACACATGAAAGTTAATCTGCCAGTCATAGCCTTTTCTAACGGAGTTGCATTATGTGGACTTGCTTTGATAATGTGTATTCCGTTAGTATACGACATTTTGATTTTACGTGGTAATCTTATATGGGTTTTTGTTCCATCAATAATTGCTTGTTTTTTTTTAGGGGGAATAACTATATTATCTTGTAATCTGTATTACGCAGGGATTACGCTAACTCGTCAAGATACATTTCTTATGGTTTCATCATTATGGATTGTTATTTCTATATTTAGTGCGTTTCCTTTTTATTTTTATAATGGAGTAAAGTTATCTTTCGTGTCGGCTTTCTTTGAAGCTACTTCAGGGATCACGACGACTGGAGCATCGATTTATCAAGACGTCGAAATATTACCAAGAGCTTTAAATCTTTGGAGATTAATATTACATTTTGTTGGTGGTGTTGGAATTGTTGCACTCGGAATTATTGCTTTTCCATTTATGAAAATTGGAGGTATGCAGCTATTTCTTGCTGAAAACTCTGACAGATCTCAAAAATTCTTCTCTAGAGTTTCTCAAGTTGCTAAGTCCTTTATTGTGACTTATATAACTATCATTGGTTTTTTTACAATCTTACTCAGATTGGCAGGTATGGGAGCATTTGACGCTGTTTGCCATAGCATTTCAGCGATCTCTACTGGTGGATTCTCGACTCGGAATTTGGGAATAAAATATTATAA
This sequence comes from Holosporales bacterium, assembly GCA_031260085.1. Taxonomy (GTDB): domain Bacteria; phylum Pseudomonadota; class Alphaproteobacteria; order RUG11792; family RUG11792; genus JAIRKP01. The sequence continues at coordinate 4,254 of JAIRKP010000103.1, forward strand.
CAGTAGCCAAATTGAATTGATTATAACATGTGCAATGTTCATGGGAGGAATTACGTTTTTAGAAATAATAAAAACAATCAAAATGAGAGGTCGATATTTTTTTAAAAATCAACAAATTAAGGGGTATTTAAAATTAACCTCCATAGCTGTTGGTATTACTATTTTGGTTTTATTTCTAGAAACAAATACAAACCTATCATTCAAATTAATTATAAGTTATGTATTTAATATTATATCAGCAATTTCTACAACGGGATTTGATTTACCCGAAGAATTTTTTAAGGAGCCATTTTTTAAAATTTGTATATTCATATTAGCTCTCGTTGGAGGTTGTTCTGGCTCAACAGCGGGCGGTATCAAAATTTTCAGAATTCAACTATTATACTCTATATTGAAAAATCAAATAAAAAAGTTATCAAATCCATTTGAAGTCAGTATGCCAAAATATCAAGAAAAGAAAATAGATGAAACATTAATAACTTCTATTATTTTCTTCTTAGCATTATTATGCATATCATTTGTATTGAGTATAATATTGATTGCAATAACTTCAGATGTGTCTGAAGTTACAGCTATTTCAGCTGCGATATCTTGCCTTTTTAATTTAGGTTATTGTATAAATTTTGAAGAAATCTCAGCAATTTCAAAAATAATCTTATCAATCGATATGATAATAGGCCGCCTAGAAATTATCCCAGTCGTAGCCATATTTAGCCGATCATTTTGGAGATTAAAATCAGAAAGAAAAGGCGATGCGAAAATCTAAAATTTTCATATCCCAGCGCGGGGCGCGAGTATGGTATAATAATTATACCATACTCGCGCCATAAGTCTGTCAAGGATCACTTCGTTCTCCTCCTTGACAGACTGTACATAAGCAAAACTGAGGTTAATTTAATACGCCAAGTATGTTGTTGCCCAAGCAACGATTTTTCTTTAACGGAGACGCGATTATCCGAAGAACCTTCGGGCAAAATCATCGATTTTGCGATAAATCTATGATTTATCATAATTGCGTCGCGTTGGGCTCAAGCAAAGATTACTCTTTGCTTGGGCTGATAATTGAGGAATGTATTTAGTTTCAAAAGAGAT
>JAIRKP010000111.1 GCA_031260085.1 Holosporales bacterium
ACGAAGTGATCCTTGACAGACTATGGGCGCGAGTATGGTATAATTATTATTACCATACTCGCGCCTGGTTATTATAAAGTGTTTAATTTCTCAAGATTCATTGTTTTAGTTTTTCTTCATTTTTCTTGCTTTGCACATGATACTATAATAATGGATGAAGAATCTGAAACATTCTTAGAAGATATAATTGAAAAACTTGCAAAGGCATTGAACTATAATAAGAAAATACCAGTATATATTTCAAGCAGTCCAGTTTTAAATGCCTTTGCAACTCAGCGTGGAGAAATTGTCATAAATGCTGGCGCGTTGGTAAATTGTTCGGATGTTTGCGAACTCATCGCCATACTTGCTCATGAAGTTGGTCATATAGCTGGGAATCACATAACGACTTTTCTTGCGATTCAGCCAGATATCGTACGAGGAGGGCTTGTAGTGATGTTGATTGGAGCAGTAGCATCTGTTTTTGCTAGAGATCCAAGTCCATTAGTAACTGGGATATTTGGTGGTCAACATATGATGCATAATATGGCTGCGGCAAAGCTGCGGCAAAAAGAAAACATGGCAGATTCAAAATCCGCCGAGGCTGTCAAAAAGTTGGGTTTGCCTATCTTCAAAAGTTTTGTTTCTATTCACGAAAAATTGGGAAATGGTATTCCAACATATAGTGAATATGAATCTACCCATCCTCTATCAAAAGATAGAGTAGCAAAATTTCGAAGGCTATACGATGAAGAGAAAAAGAAAAAATTTGATAATGAAAAGTTACAATTTATAAAGACTTTACAAAACAAATTTGAATTAATACAAACCAAAATGAAAGCTTTGATTTTTAATCCTGATTACGTACTTACTTTATATTTTAACCCTAAAAACGACATTGAAAAGTACGCTAAAGCTATAGCTCTATATCGTAATAATAAATTTGAAGAATCTGAAAAATTGATAGATGAATTGTTAAATAATAAGCAGGAAATATTTAATCCGGCGAATTTGACAGAAATAAAATCTATGTGCCTTATTCAGCGAGGGAAATTGCCCGATGCCGCTAAAATTGCATACCAACATCTGAAAGGAAGAGAAATTCATAGAGATTTAAGTTTCATATATGCGCATGCAATTATTGAAGGCGAATTAGATAAAAGCCAAGTAAAACAAGCGATAAAAATAGTAAATAAAGTGAAAATCAAATACGACGACTTATCGTGCACGATTTTGCTAGGGAAATTATGCTCAATGAATGGCGAGGAAGACAGAGCCAGCTTGTGTGCGGCGGAATTTGCATCAGCAATAGGCGATGAAGAAGACGCCAAAATTCATGCACAAAAAGCCCTAAAATCATCCAATAAATTTGTTCGAAGAAAAGCGCAAGATATTGTTTCATCTATTCATGATAAATCTGAGGCTAAAGAATAGCTGTATATCCAAGTTTGCCATAAAAGCTGTAGCTTTTATGGCCCACGCGAGCGCGAGTATGGTATAATTATTATACCATACTCGCGCTCATAGTCTGTCAAGGATCACTTCGTTCTCCTCCTTGACAGACTGTACATTAAGTGCAATATAAGACAGAACTTGTCTTAAAATATAGTATTAAGGTTATGCTCAGATATCTAATTGGAGTCACAGAAAAGCCGATGCTTCTCTGTGGGACAGGCAAAAATTCTTTCACTTTTTTGCCTGCCAAAAGCATATGATCTACCAAAGATATGTTCTCAATTATAATTTTTGTTGAAAGCCAAGCTTATGAAGTATATAATGCATTTATTCGTTGTTAATTCCGTTATATTAAGAATCTAAATTATGCAATAAATATAATATAATTTTTGACAAATTATTGAGATTTTGTTTATAATTAGAATGTTAGAAGCAAGTTGGAGATCGATATTGGTTATAAGAAAATCACATTTTATAAGTATATGCTTATTAGCTCTGGCGTCTTCAATAGCGTTGACTGAATATGTGATGTATTCTCCAACTATTATTCAGGATTCTGATGAAAGTGATTTTTGGGAGTCATTCACAGGCGATGAAAATACGACTGAGCAGGAATCCATAAGCCCAATCGACAATGCCCCCTCCAAACACCAAGAAGAATCTTCAACTCATCTAGATATCGTTCCAGAAACTGTTGAACCTAATCCACCTGATGTAATTGAAGAAGCAGAACCAATGAAGCGAGCTCCGTTTACAACATCAAATGAACATAAAGTAATAATAAACAAAGGAGATACTCTCACATCTCTCTTGGAAAATCTGGGATTTGATCGAACTGAAGTTTATCTTGCATCTAAGGCGCTGGCTAAAGTTTTTAATTTAAGAAATTTGAAGGTAGGGCAAGAAATTACTATCCACGGAGAAAAAAATAAAGATGGCGAGTTACAATTAAAAGATATTGAGATAAAGCCTGATTCGACTTTTAAAATCATTGCGACAAAGCTTAATGATGGGAGTTTTTTTGCAGAAAGACGTAATACTCCCATAAAAAAGGTGATACGAAATATTTCAGGCTCAATGTCTGTTCACAATCCTGCATTTTCGTTAAAACAATGCGGAGTAAAACCAAAAGTTTCTTCGGAAGCTTTGAGGGTGTTGAACACAATCGTAAATTTAAAAGAAAGCCGATCTCCTGTGGATTTTGAATTTCTCTATTACGATGCATACGACATGGATGGTAACTTAATTCCAGGAAAAACGGATCTGCTATACGCGGCTGCACTTGTTAACGGAAGTATTAAAAAAGTTTATAATTTTGATGATGGCAATAATCGTGAATACGTAGATTCTACAGGAACAATTCTAAAAACGCTTGCTCAATCTAAGTCTATGTT
>JAIRKP010000112.1 GCA_031260085.1 Holosporales bacterium
TCAGTAAAAAAAGCTAGCAGCAACGATAGCGCCTTCATACTGTATATTTTCTCGACGCTAATGGTCGGGGCGAGAGGATTTGAACCTCCGACATCCTGCTCCCAAAGCAGACGCGCTACCAGGCTGCGCTACGCCCCGAATTATTGATGTTTATATCAGTAACTATTATATTTCAATAAATAAATTATGTTGATACTGTTTGCCTTTAAAATGGTTAATAAAACCATATTTTATATAACCATAATATTAACCATTTGTTAAATAACTCTGATTTTCGTTACAAAATTTTAAATTCGAAATTTTTATCAGTTAGTATCTTGTTAACTCTTTGTTAAGAAGTATAGCTTGCTTAAGGTAGAGAAAAAGTTAACACTTTATTAAGGTGGTTCTACCGTTTATTATTAACAGAATATCAACGCACCTACTGGAAAATGCAAAAGAAGAAACACGAATTGTGTCGCAGGTGTGGGATTTCACGTCATACACTTCGCAAATGGCTAAAACGCTATGAGGGAAACGGCTTGTCAGGCTTAAAAGATCAGATTCGTCATCTTCTCAATATTAGCAACCAAAAAGTACTGAAAAATCAAGAAAAATTGATACTCGATTTTCGTCTAGATCGCAAACCCGAGATGATTTTTCATCTCTTCATCGTACATCAGCTCGATGGTCTCCTTGCAAAAATTCGTTACAAGATCACTTACACCCTGTAAATCAACTTCCGACGTTCCTGTTATTACAATACCCTTTTAACAAGTCTAGACTTTTACGCAAGCCTTTTTACGGTCTCCAAATTTTTTTCGTCGTCCACTATAACCATGTCGACTTTTTCAAACAATAACTCGTTGTCTTCTCCCAAAACGATTGGAATGTTTTCGATGAACACTTTGGGCAACATCCTTATGCCCAATTCCATTGCTTTATCTTGAATTTCTTTGCGAGAACACATGCTGCTGACTAAGACAGACTGAAACCTTTTTATATCACTTTTTTCTATAACGTCAAGGCCGTTTAACTTTTGATTTCTTAGTTCGTAGTCCGATAATAAAAAAATGCCGCCTTTTCTATTAGACGAATTAATAAAGTCAACCGTCTCTTGCCCATTTTCGAAAAATTTCAAAGAAATATCTGGAATATACTTTTCCAATCTGTCTTTCCAGGCATTATGTATTTGTACATCGTCGTCCAAAATGACCACGATATGATCTTTGCGAAGGTTAATCTGCTCTATGGCCCATTTTGGTTTGTCAGACTTGGGAATTGTGAGCGTAATTTTTGTTTCGAGATTTTGCGTCGATTCTATAAATTGCGTTCCATTAAATTCTTTTAAAGCGTCTCTAATTTGACCTGTTCCGATACCGTATCCACCTTCTTTAGTACTGGAAACAGATTCATTTCTCATTAACTTTTCCACAGTTTCCGTCGGCATCCCTATCCCATTGTCTTGAATAGTAATTTTTACGTTATCGTCGTCGACAGAAAAACTAAGCTTTATAACTCCATTCCTTCCTTTTGTGGCTTCCACTGAATTGTTTATTATATTACTCATCATGCGCTCAAAATTAACCGCGTTGCCATAAATAAATGTGCAAAATTGCAAAGATGAATCAAACGAATACTGAAACTTCACGCTTTGATCCATGTATTGCATCTCTTTCTGATCCACTACGTCTACTAAAGCTTTGGAAACCAAAATATGCTGATAATCCAGGAAAGCTTCCTTCTCTGGTGAATACTCTAAAAACACCTGCGCAATTTTCTTGATGCTGTTTATGGACTCCCGCAGAGCGATACTCTTTTTTTCAGGAATGTTCTCCGCACTAACTTTTAAAATCATACTCAACGTCTGCAGCGGAGTCCGAATATCATGCTGCATTTGCTCTGCTAGTTTTTTAAATTTCTTCTGAATCGCATTCTCTTTTTCTAGTAGCTCCGCTCTTTTCCGATCCGTTATGTCTATTGAAATCCCTAATAATCCAACAACTTTTGTATGTGAACTATTAAATAGAGGAACTTTATGAGATAAATAGTTACATGTCTTTCCTTGCATAGTTAAGATTTCTTCTACTGAGTGAGAAACTCCCTTTTCTATGACATGTTTACTTATCCTATCGACTTCTCTTGCTTCTTTTTCAGATAAAAAATCACGGTTCGTTTTACCAACAATTTCTTCTCTATGATCCAACCCTAATTGCTGAGCCTGCAAATCATTACATCCTAAGTACACTCCATCTCTGTTATGCCAATAAACATGACCCGGCATTTTAGAAATTATCAAAGATAGAAGCTCTTTTTCAGATCGTTCATGCAAAAACATTTTCAATAGATCTTTTGATGTGAGATATCTCTTATCGGAAGGTATAAAGTTACCAATCGTTTTACTATCGTCTACTGGGTGAGAGTAACCATAATGCCTCTTATTTTTATACTCCATTAGAAAGTCAGCCATGCAGTTGAATCTCTCGTTAGAAAAAGTTGGCAGCAATATCCTGGTTGAATCTCGAAGATATGAAAATTTTGAAAATAATATCATTGTTGATTCCGTGACATTTCCTATGTGTATTATGTATACTTGCCTATTTGGATAAAGCAGCGGCAACGTCAATATCCAAGCATTTTCTTCAACCAAATATGACATGCTATTTACAGCATTAACGTCATTTTTTGATACAAAGTTATTTACGCTTTCTGTAAAAGCTCTATCAACTTCAATGTCGGTATTTATGCTAGTTCTTAGCAGTTCTCTGCATGCTATAAAGTGAGGGTTTTTTATTTCATTGACGCATTCCGACCAATTTTTTTCTATAAATCCCGGCATTCTTGGTTCACATCTTCTTAGCCAATTGGTCTGTTCTTCCTCTCCCTTTTCTATTGCGATTTCTAATTCTTGTATTGTAGACTCTTCTCTTGGTTTCGTGAGATAATTGTATCTATTTAGATAACCCGTGCGAATTTCATACTTCTCGCAACTATCTATATCGAATCTTTTATAAATCAAATCAATGGTTGCCTGTGTTCGATGTTTATCAGTTGGATTTTTTGTATGACTTTCCCAAAATATAATGACTGAATTTTTTATCGGTTCTTTTATTGATAAGTTTCTGAAAGAAGCGGAAACCATTTCAATTACATCAGAGCTATTACCTTGCAAAGGTTTAACGTTTTCTTTTTGCATAATACCCCCACTTAGTCTACACGAAAAAAATTTAAAAAACTATGATCCCTGACATTAAAGAAAGCCGACATAGGATCGAGCTATATATCAACATTAAGTCCGAAAAACACCATCTTGAAAAGACTTTTTTCGACCGTTATGTTTTACGTATTGGGAATACTCGACTTCCACGCATACTACCCCTTTCACCAATGCCAACCTACGATAGCACATCTATATGCCTAATCGCCCAGCATTATTTAATGCTATCTTTATATTTCTTTATATTAATAATAGAATATATATAAAACATCAACAAGTTTTTTGTCCCGTCTCCATATTTGCATCAGCGTGACCGGACAAATAGATTACTGTACGGCAATGTTATACCAGATTCTGTTATATGAAAAGGTTCAAGAGTAGATTAGAGAGGAGATTTTCTTATCCTATTTAACAACAATTTATAAATGACGACCAGCTAAAGCTGGTGGTTTGAATGTACGCTTACAAAGCAGATTATGAACATGAATGTTAGAATTCTGATATTTTAAAATCATCGAGCTTATGATGAGCTTCTTGTTCTTCTATATATTTTTGAATGTCTTCAGTATTTACGTTTCCTACAGTAACAGCAAAATATCCTCTAGTCCAAATATGTTGTCACAAATATCTTTTACGTAATATAAAGAAGTTATTATAGTAATGTTGATAGAAATATGTATTACTCTATGGATATTTTTTCTAGTAGTACGATAACCGTGGGATTTTCCGCTATCGTTAACCTTAGGAGCTAATCCGCATAG
>JAIRKP010000115.1 GCA_031260085.1 Holosporales bacterium
AATAAAGCAAAGTGTTTCAGAAGAGTATGTACTAGATATGATAAAACAGCTTCTTCTTATATTTCATGTTGGTATATAGCTTCCTTTTTCATATTACTGAGATAAAATATTTTTCCTAATAGGACCTAGATCCGCTGACTGCGGGTCTATGAATGTTTCTATTGTAGTGATGTTTCTATTGCTTGCTGGAGGACTAGGGGGATTTGATCGTCTCCCTTTTGTAGAGATATATCGTAGTTTATGCTCAACCAGTCGGAGGGTTGAGAGCTGAAGAGTGCTGTTTTTCGGGTTGTCTTAAAGAATGGGTCGAGCCCAGATGCCGACAAAGATGGCAATAGCAATGTAGCCATTATAGCTGCTGCTACGACTGAATCGTGAATACAATGCCTCACTAGCAGCCTTAGAAATGACGCTTCCTCCGTGGATATAGTATATTATTTTTATATAATTTGCATCAGTTGTCTGTTAGTATATATCATGCTGTGCTTTTTTTCGAAAGGAGGGAGAACATAAATGGAAGTTTCAGTTAATGACAATAACGTCGATCATGCTTTGCGTATTTTGAAAAAAAAGATGCAACGAGAGGGAATCTACAAAGATATGAAGATTCACAGACACTTTGAAAAACCCTCTGAAAAAAAAGCGAGAAAAAGAGTTGATTCTTTAAGAAGATCAAGAAAACTTAATCGAAAAAGACTTGAAAAAGAAGGTTATTAATATATGCGATAAGGCCGTTTTCCTGCGGCCTTTAATAATGATAAATGGAGTTAGCAAAGATGGCTCAAGCAACATCAATGTTAGAAAAAACATACGACCCTAAGCAATTCGAATCTGAAATTTATCAGAAAAATATATCTAATTTTTATCCAAATAATGAGAATAATAAATGCTTTTCTATATTAATGCCGCCGCCAAATGTTACGGGTAGCTTGCATTTAGGGCACGCTTTAACATATACAATTCAAGATATTTTAATTAGATATTATAGACAAAATAGATTTAATACCTTATGGCAACCCGGCATAGATCACGCTGGAATTGCAACTCAAATGGTTGTCGAAAAAGATTTGATTGCTAATGGTATAAACCCCAAAGAACTTTCTCGGGAAGAATTTATAGAAAAAACTTGGGAATGGAAAAACCAATCTGGAGATAAAATTTTTGAACAACAAAAGGCGTTGGGATGTTCAGCGCCGTGGGAATTATCTCGATTCACCATGGATGAGAATTTTTCTAAATCCGTAATAGAGGCTTTCGTTGTTCTTTATAAAAATGGATTAATCTATAAAGCGAAAAGACTAGTAAATTGGGATAACAAGTTTCAAACTGCCATTTCAGATCTTGAAATTCAAAACAAAGAGGAAAATGGAATATTATGGCATATAAAATATCAGCTCGAGAATTCTAATGAATTTATAACAATAGCAACAACCAGGCCGGAAACAATGTTTGGAGACACAGCAATTGCAGTTCATCCCGATGACGAGCGATATAAATATTTAGTTGGGAAAGTAGCACGCATTCCATATACCGATCGCTTAATTCCGATTATTGCTGACGGTTACATCGATATGGAAAAGGGAACTGGCTGCTTGAAGGTTACTCCGGCGCATGATATTAACGACTTTGCGATAGGGAAGCGACATAACCTAGAAATGATTAGCATCCTTGATAAATATGGGAATATGGTCCCAGGATATACTCCCAAATTTCTAGAAGGATTATATTTGAAAAAAGCAAGGAAGTTATTATTAGAAAAATTAAAGGAAGATCAGCTATTGGTCAAAGAAGAAGAAATCACGCATACCTTGCCATACGGAGATAGATCCGGAACGGTCATCGAGCCGATGCTTACTGATCAGTGGTTTGTAGACGCGAAAAGGCTCGCCGATGCAGCTATAAAGGCCGTTGAAGAAGGTAAAGTCAGGTTTTATCCAGAGAAGTGGAAAAACACATATTTTGAGTGGATGAAAAACATAGAGCCATGGTGCATTTCCAGACAAATCATTTGGGGGCATCAAATTCCGGCATGGTATGGCCCAAATGGGGAGATATTTGTTGAAAAATCCGAGCAAGAGGCAATAGAAGCCGCTAAAAAAGCTGATATCGCAGGAGATCAATTAACAAGAGAAACAGATGTCTTAGATACTTGGTTTTCATCCGGATTGTGGCCATTCGCAACGCTTGGCTGGCCCGAACAAACAAAGATGAGCCAGATGTTCTACCCAACTACTACGTTAGTCACTGGATTTGATATTATTTTCTTCTGGGTTGCCAGGATGATGATGATGAGCATGTATTTTATGAATGAAATACCATTCAAAGACATATACGTTCATGCTTTAGTTCGAGATGAAAAAGGCCAGAAAATGTCGAAATCAAAGGGTAATGTAATGGACCCTTTGAGCCTGATGGAAGAGTTCGGCGCAGATGCCCTTCGATTTACATTAGCTTTTTTGTCTGTCCCTGGAAGAGATATAAAATTTGGTAAAGAGCATGTAAAAATCAGCAGAAATTTCATAACTAAAATCTGGAATGCTGCGAGATTCTTGCAATCTAAAGGAGTTCCTTTTGAAAATAATATATCTTCAATAATTCTGACAAGTGATTTAAATAAATGGATTATAACGAAATTAAAAAAATTTCAAATAGAAATCGATCAAAATATTAAAGAATATAGATTTGATTATGCAACAAGAAATATTCAGTTTTTCATTAGAGATATATTTTGTGATTTCTTTGTTGAGGCAATAAAAATAATAGATAATGCTGAAACGAAAGCCATCGCTGGGGCTGTTTTTGCTGAATTTTTGAGAATAGCAAATCCATTCATACCTTTTATAACAGACTATTTGGCAAACGTTTTAGGCATAGCAGAGACTTTAATTTTCAGTAGCTCTGATAACGTATTAAAGTTAGAGCTATATGAAAATGCTGAAAGTGAGGTTGACAAACTTATTTCGATCATACACAGCTTGAGATCTGAAAAACAAATAACTGAAGAATTAAAAAATCAAATAGATGACTTAAGCGGAGAATTAAAGAAAATTGCTGAATCTATTATATAGTAATTCAACATATATTATAATTTTATTATTAGTAATTTGGATTATTATTTTGCTGAGAGATAATCTCAACTTAAGAGTTTTATTAAAAAATGAAAAAGAATTAAAGAAAGAACAAATAGCTCTTGAAGAAAAATTTAAAAGTATATCAAATGAAGTTTTGATTAGAAGTCATAATAATTTTCTAAATATAGCAAAAGAAACTTTTGATAAAATATTAAATATAGAAAAAAATGAGCAAAATAAAAAACAAACCGAATTTCTTCACATACTTCAACCAATTCATGAAACACTAGTATTATTTGATAAAAAGATATCTCAAATCGAAAAAGAAAGAATAGATGCGTATAGTGACCTTCGAAGACAAGTAAAAGATTTAATGCAATATCAACAAGAAATTCAAAAAGAAACGTCGAATCTAAATAAAGCATTGTCATCGCCGTTTATGAGTGGGCAATGGGGTGAGATGCAGCTAAAACGGGTTGTTGAGATATCTGGTATGCTTGCTCACTGTGATTTTTTCGAACAAGAGAAATCTGAATTTTCAAGGTTGCGGCCAGATATGGTAATAAGGTTGCCAGGGGATAGAAATATTATTGTTGATGCAAAGGCGCCGCTTGATGCTTATATCAACGCAATCAATACCGGAGATGAATCATATTTAGAACACCATGCTAGGATAATAAAAAATCATATAAAAATATTAGGGCAAAAAGCTTATTGGGAGCAATTTTCTCCAACGCCCGAATTTGTTCTAATGTTTCTTCCAGGGGAATCGTTTTTTAGTTCTGCGATAAAAAAAGATCCAACACTAATAGAGTATGGCGTTAGAGAAAAAGTTATTATAACAACTCCTATAACATTAATAGCGCTGCTGAAAGCCATCGCTTTTTCGTGGCAACAAGAAGCTTTGACGAAAAATGCCAAGCAAATAGGAGAGGTTGGCAGACTCGTATTTGCAAATTTAGAGAAGTTAGTCGAAAATTCAAAAAGCTTTGAAAATAGGATGCGTAAAAATATAGAAGAATATGAAAAAATTAACTCGTTCATAGATAAAAATATAATTCCATCGGTCACAAAATTGAAAAAGCTTGGAATTGAAATTGATGAACAGGCTATTTTGCAACATGAAAAGACATAGCCTTTCATACCTAATAAATTTAGTTACCTCCAGTTTCGTGCAAGAAGTTGTATATGAGAACGTACAGTCTGTCAAGGAGGAGAACGAAGTGATCCTTGCCAGACTGAGGGCGCGAGTGTGGTATAATTATTATATCATACTCGCGCCCCGTGAAGGCATATTGAAAAGCTTTCGCTTTTCAATACTCCCATATAGTTCTGGCTTGCATAATTGATTGTGAGGATATTTTTGTGTAAAATCAACGAAGGTTATTCGCAATCGATACACTAATGGGATTTTTCAAAAAGCTTTTTTGGTTCTTTTTTTCGACGATAACACTTATTCTTTTGCACTGTTACGCTCCTAGCGTAGGAAATCTTGAATTATCGATTAAAGAATGGAAACTTTCGATTGGGCTATATTTATTCCTTTTATTTATTATAATTTTCTCATTTATTTTATCAGTTTCAAAATCTTTTTTTAAACTTTTCATGAAATTGTTTTCGAATAATAAAGTCTCAAATTTAACTGAGTCTATCAATAATATTACAGAATTAATTCAACTTGATGAAAAAGAGTTTACAAAAGAAATAACTCGCAGGCAAATATCACCAAGCTTTGATTCTATAAAAAAGTCTCTAATGCTATTAAAAAATTACGAAAATTGTAAAGATAGTTCTCTTACAGGGAATCAACTCGTGGATATAAAAATATTAAATTTACAACTGCGAAATCTTAATTCTCAATGCGATATCATTAATGCATCAAAGCTAGCGAAAAAAATTATCACTGATTACAGTTCTTTTGTGAGGGAGGCTCAAGATGAGATTTTGCAAACTGCTATTTTAGCTAAACGCAATAATATTGATTTTTCATTTGATCCAAGAAAATATAAATATAATTTATTACAAAGCTATATCGAAAGATATTTACTCTATATTGATATAATGGAAATTGAAAATTGTACTGACTTAGATAGTAAGTTAAAATTAATCGAAAAACTTATTAAAAAACATGATGAAAACAAAGAATCGTTTGATTTTTTCTTGAAATTTATAAGTAAAAACAATATAACAAAATACAATGATAAATTTATAATTGAAGTTATAGAAAAATCATTTAAAATCTTCCCCAATAGAGCGTTGGCATATGATTTAATAAAATTAAATAAATCGGATCAATTTGAAATAGCGCAAGAAATTACAAAAAATATTAACGAAAATAATATTGAAAAATTGTGGTTTTTACTTATAATGGCATTAAAATCTGGATTTCATATAAAAACACAAGAAATAGTAAAAAAGCTTATGAATCAAGAAAATCCAAAAGAAATTTTAGCTTTTTATTATAAAAACGCACCAGAAGAGATTCCAAATCTTAATTTAAATATATAATTATGAACATAAATTTTTGTAAACTAGATAAAAATTCCGAAATCCCCAGCCGAGAAACAAATGGCAGCGCCGGCTATGACTTAAGAGCTTGCTTGAATGAAAATTGCAAATTAGCCGCAGGGAAGTTCGAAGTTATAAATACAGGAATCGCAATTGAACTCCCTGAAGGATTCTTTGCAATGGTTTGCTCAAGATCAGGCCTTGCCGCTAAACACGGTATATCAATGCCCTCACCTGGAATAATTGACTCAGATTATAGGGGGCCGATAAGATGTATATTATTCAACTATTCGACGCAAGATTTCATAATCGAGAACGGCATGAGAATCGCTCAATTAATTGTGTGTAAACACGAAATTCTCAATTGGACAGAAGTCACGACCTTATCTAGAACTACTCGAGGTGAAAATGGCTTTGGCTCAACTGGGTTGAAGTGATTAATCAAAATATTGCAAAAAGACATAGGAGCGCAGAAGAGTAGTATTGCTCGAAAAGCGAAAGCTTGTAGAGTCCTCTTAAATGTATCAAACCTTCCCTTGGTTTTGAACCAGATTTCAACATGAAAATGTTCCACGTGGAACAATTGAAACTTTATTACCAAAGAGGAAATTATATGATAAAGCTAATGTTTATAAGAAACGTTAACTAGTATTGTTCTGAAAAAGTTTAATTAGCGGATTGTCTGTCAAGGAGGAGAACGAAGTGATCCTTGACAGACTATAGGCGCGAGTATGGTATAATTTTTATACCATACTCGCGCCCCCACTAGTATTATTAAAGAAGATTCATCATTTAAACCTAACCTTAACTTTCATGTAACTTTCCGTCAATCATTCTGAGAATTCTATGAGTATGCGAATTTATATATCTTGAGTTATGGGTTATAAGAAGGCAAGTTTTATTTTCTTGTAATACGATTTTGCTAGCGATCTTCATGACTATATCTGAAGTTTTTGGATCAAGAGCAGCCGTTATTTCGTCTAAAAGTAAAACATCATAATCTGTTATCGTCGCCATAACAAGACTCAGGGCTTGGCGTTGCCCGCCTGAGAGATTTTTGACATATTCCTCTAGTCTGTTTTCTAAATTCATTTCGAGAATTGTTAATCTTTCTCTGAAATACTCTATATCTTTTTTTAATACTTTTTTCCCGCCTCGCATATGCGCAAGACTGAGATTTTCTAAAATACTCATCTCCCCTATTGTTCCAACCGTTGGATCCTGAATAACGCTTGACACCATTCGAGATCTCTTATGCTGAGGCATTTTTGTTATATCTGTTTCATCAATATAAATTGTTCCTTTGGCAGGGAAAATTGTGCCCGAAATTGTGTTGAACAGGGTCGTTTTCCCAGTTCCATTAGCTCCAACTATTAAAACAAACTCACCTGTATTGACTGTCAAACTTAAATTTTTTAGTGTAGATCTAACGCATATATTATCTAATTTCAACATTTTATTTTACCTTTTTTCATAATTATTATTGCAATTATTAATCCTCCGGTTATTAAATTAATATCCTGAGTTTTTATTCCTAATATATCTCCATGCAAAGCTATATTTATAAATATTCGATATATAATTGATCCTATAACACAGGATAAGATAAACAATGGTTCTTTTTTAAAACGTAATATTCTTTCTCCGATAATAACTGAGGCGAGCCCACACACTAATGTTCCAATTCCTCCTGATATATCACAAAATCCTTGATAATTAGTAAATAATCCGCCGCCAGTCGCGATCAAAGCATTGCTTATCATGAGCCCTGCAATTTTCATAAAATTTATATTAATCCCAGATATTGAAGCAAATCGTTGATTATAGCCTACAGCTCGTAGCTTTAATCCAAATTTGCTGAATAACATAAAGACTACACCCAAAATTAAAAACAGTATTATCGCAGTTGCTACAAATGACTGGGTATCATTCTCAAATATAGTTGTCTTATCAATAAGAGTTATATTGGGAGCGTCTTCCATAATTCTGAGGTTAATGGAATATAGCATAAATGCAATTATTATTCCTGATAAAAGATCTGCTATCCGGAATTTAACATTTAATATCCCAGTGCAAAATCCAGCTATTCCTCCGGATATAAAAGACGTAACCAATGCTATGTATGGATTTACATCATACTTTATAAGCACGGCTGAGACAGATGCTCCTAAAACAAAACTTCCATCGCATGTCATATCCGCAAAGTTTATTGTTCTAAATGTCAAAAATATTCCAATTGCGACAATTCCAAAAATTAGCCCAATGTTTAAACTTGTTAGTATTTCTTGCATCCCTATCATTGCCTCTCTCACTCAACAGTTTTCACAGCCTTTGTTAACAATTCCTCAGGAATCTGTACTCCCAGTTGTTTTGCAGTTTTAAGATTAATGCAAAGTTCGATATCATCCGAGCCTGGATACTGCACTGGCTCAATAGATTCTCCATTTCTCGATTGTTTTATGGCTTGTCCAGCCTTAACACCGATCTGGAATTGATTTGGTCCAAGAGCCGCTAAACAACCATTCGCAACTTGATCTGTATCGCTGCAATAGACAGGAATTTTGGCTTTAGTACAGATTTTTACAATACAAGGTATTCCAGCAAGCGCAGTGTTATCATTGCTTATGAAAACAGCATCTGATCCAGCGGCCACAGCGGCATTAGTTGCCTGTGGAATATCAGAGGATTTTTGTATGGTTTTTTCAATTAATTCGATTCCCATTTCTTCTGCGATAGGTTTCAGCTTCGCAACTATTGCAACTGAATTAGATTCTCCTGGATTATAGATTATTGCTATCTTCTTTAAACTCTGGTTGATCTGTATCATTACCTCTATTTGCGGCTTTATAGGAACGAAATTTGAAACTATTATGGTGCCCGCAAATGATTCAGACGGGGAGATATCTGTAGGGTTTGTGATCGATGCTCCAACCACCAATGCTCTGCCGAATTTGCCTTGTTGTTTCATTTGATAAGCAAGCTGAGTTGGCGTGGTGCCAATTGTTAAGATGTAATCTGATTTTTCGCTTGCAAATTTTGCTAATATTGACGCAGCCATAGATTGATTTCCTTGTGCGGAATAAACTTTAATGGCTGCTTCTTTATCGTTCTGAAGTTCTTTTTCAACTCCTACAACGACCGCATTAAGAGCTGGGTGGTCAACGATTTTGAGTATTGATACGTTATAAGAATACACTAATATATTACTCATTATGATTCCTAAATATATTACTTTCTTCAGCATTGTTTTTCTCCTTTTTTTATTTTTTCCAATAAAAGTTTATAACCTTGGCATGGTTCATCGGTTAAAAATCTCGCAACTCTAGTTACCGTTGTTGTGCTAACTCCGAACTTTTGCCTAATTTCTCGATATGAAAGATTATCAAAAGCGAGAGCTTTGCAAATTTTCCAACGTTCTTTCATTGCTTTGATTTCTTGCGGAGTACATAAATCGTAAAAAAATCTTTCGACTTCATCGTGATCGCTCAACATTGAAATAGCTTCAAATAAATCAATTTGATCTGGATCCTTGCTCATGATTTTCCTATCTTTTGCACTATCGTATTAACACGATAACACACAAATGCAATCCAGTCAACTTCGATTTTTTATTTGACAATACAATCGTAATCTGATTTAATATCTATAAGCCCTATTTTGTCCTTTATATCAGCTAATGAAAACTAAAATTGTATTAATATTATTAACAAGTATAAGCACGATATCGCAAGCGGCCGCATCGACAGCATTGAGAGTGCCTGTCTCTATAATTGAGCAGCTGGTAAACGGTGCGAAATGTATTTCTTTGAATGTGAACTATGGTGCCGAGGAACGGGAGTTATCTTATGATGACGAGGGATTTTTTACACAACCGCATCAAAAGAAATCCGCTAAAACTAAACGGACGCCAGCTGGAACCGAGGCGAACAAAACCCGATTAACGGCTTTAGAATTTGCAGTGACACGGGATATAACTATCGGCAGAGCCCAGAACATAGAGGCGAGACGCTACCCAGGGGAGTTTGAGTTATTAATCGAGGCCACAGGAATTCCTGACAGATCAACTCTTACACTCAGAGCAAAAGATCCTGCGGGGAAGACACTGGCCGAGGAACTGCTGTCCCGATTAGTGGCAAGCAAAATCCGAGAGGATTCTACGACGAGATTGCCGTGGGTTATACGGGATCTAGAAGTGGCCACAGCTCTAGTTAACGGTAGTTCTGACATTGGTTGGATACAACAGATAATCATGGATCAAGCTGCGCTTGCCACTCTGCCTGCACCTGATGAAATTTTAGAATCAAAAGCTGCAGCTTATGTAAGATGGTTGCAAGAATTGGTCTTTCAGGTTATGGACAATGCTAAACTAAAACTCTGGGAACCAGCTCAACACGAGACACGCGTAGCGATGTTCGATTTTATATACCAAACTAAGTGGAATTTTCAAGATGATAATAGGCGTTTAAGTTGTTTTGCTTTAGAACCGATCCCGCAGGAAACATATGATCTTATCACACAAAGCACATTAACGCTTAACAAATGGCTGGCTGAAGACGTAATATTTTTTATAACCCAGATTCCACATTCAATATTTCAGGCCTCCCTTCAAACTATTGCTCATCAAAGCCTCTTGCAGCACATGTTTAGCCACGGCCACTTTGACAGAAATCCAATGCCTGGAAAGTCATATTTTGAACTATCCATACAGCAGGAACCAAGTATCGGAGATATTTACAAAATATTAAGCTTATCATTTGAGCCAGATGCGAAGTTGTATACTCGATTAACAGAAGGGGCCATACAAGTATTTGTTAAATTTTCAGACTGCCCTCCAATTTTTTCGGAAATGAAATGTTGGAACAGAAGATTCCGCACTTATACTTCGACAAATACATTTTCATTTATTGTAGCTAAAAGTGGTGTCTCTTCCGTTTTAAAAACATTACACCCAGATTTTGATCCATCGACAATGACTGATGTTCACCAACTTCCAGTAGCTCTAGCGCCGACTAGTGGATATTTTTCTCTACCACGCACAACACAAGTACAAAGGGTGGTAAATGATATCGGTGTTTCACCCTTCGAGGTATTACTAGCCTTACTGAGTGAGAAATTTCCAAATGCCAGTTTTCAGTTGCAGATGCAAACAAGAAATATGGTGCATAGATTTACATTAAAAAAGCCTCCGCGATAAGTGATGAGGAATAGCCGCAACTTTCGGTTAATCCCCCTTTTCGAAGTGCTTTGAAGATTCGCTTTTTCGAAGCACTTTCTCGGCTATTATTTTCACAATACGTGTGTTGTTTTCTAAGAAATAGCTTTTTGTATCTCTGTATATATTATCTCCTCGCCTGTCCATACTGTTGCGCAA
>JAIRKP010000039.1 GCA_031260085.1 Holosporales bacterium
ATTTGCACATACAACAATGAATTCGAAAGTACATACCAATAAAGCAAAAATTATTATTGCAATTTCGCTGTATATATTAACTAATATAGTGTATTTTATTGTATTATCTAATTAGTGCTTTGGCATCACTTTTTATACTCTTTAGATAACAAGATTGCGCCATAAAATCCAAAGCTTTTAGGTCACCACGGGGCGCG
Organism: Holosporales bacterium; assembly: GCA_031260085.1. GTDB lineage: Bacteria > Pseudomonadota > Alphaproteobacteria > RUG11792 > RUG11792 > JAIRKP01. Next base: position 198 of record JAIRKP010000039.1, read on the forward strand.
AGCATGGTATAATTATTATACCATACTCGCGCCAGTCTGTCAAGGATCACTTCGTTCTCCTCCTTGACAGACTGTACAAACGCAAAACTGATGTTAATTTAATACACCAATAATTTTGCCCAAGCAAAGAGTTTTCTTTGATTGGGTTCGGGGGCACGAGTATGATAAATCTCTAATTTATCACAAAATCGAAAATTTTGTCCATCGAAACGGCGGATAATTGCGTTCCGGGGGCACTCTAAAAGAAGTTGCTTTTAGGGTCCAGCTTCAAAACACTAAAATGTTTCACGTGGAACATTTGCAATTTTATTGTCTCCAAAGTACAGGTTGATAATAATATAATCTTGGCTTCCTATAAGACACACTGAGAAGCTTCCGGATAAGAATGAAATCCTTCTCAGCCTCAGCCAAGATTGCCAAGTATTGCTTGTAAAGCAGATTAAACATATGAATACTAAATCCAGATACCTTAAAATCATCTTTATTAATATTCAGTTGTTACTAACAAAGTATCCTCTCGCCAATATGTGCTACCCATAATATCTTTTTTTTAATATTTCATATTATACTAAAGGGCGTACCTGATGGAGAAGGCTTCGACCCTATTCCACGGAGTGGAAGAAAAGATTAGGTTATTCATGAAGGTTATGAGCAAAATATCCCTTTTAAACACGGGGACGTGATTATCCGAAGAAACTTCGAGCAAAATAACTGACCCTCGACTTATCTCTAAACTTGCAGATTATGAAGGATTATAAAAGATATCCGTTTTTGCCCAAAAAGCGGTAATCCTTTTTGGTCCCCGGGGAAGGGCTTCTGCAAAAAGAAATCTTTGCAGAGGCTAAGCGTGTCTTTAAAAAATTCGAAAGAAATGGATTAGCCTATACAGTCTGTCAAGGAGGAGAACGAAGTGATCCTTGACAGACTATAGGCGCGAGTATGGTATAATACCTATACCATACTCGCGCTCCACGTGGTCACAGAAAGACTGAAGCTTTTCTGTGACTCTATTTGGATATCTGAACATAACCTTAATATTTTCATTGCTTTCCAAGGCTACTGAAAAGATGATTTTACCCGCAGGTTATTCAGATACTCGCGCCCAGGTATATTTACACCAACTAATATGGAAATAATGATTGATCTTATAAGCACTATTGTTATATCATTTATTGAGTCAGCGGGTATAGCTCAGTGGTAGAGCACAACCTTGCCAAGGTTGGGGTCGAGGGTTCGAATCCCTTTGCCCGCTCCATAAATTTTTGATATTTGATCGAGGAATGCTATGGCTAAAGGTCCTGTTATTGCAATTAAATTATTAAGCTCGGCTGGAACGGGGTATTTTTATGTAACTAAAAAAAATCCTAGAACTATGCCCGAAAAATTAGAATTAAAAAAATATGATCCTAAGATTAGAAAACACGTTCTATTTAAAGAATACAAAATAAAATAATCTCTATGGGATTCAATTGTGGCATTGTCGGTCTTCCGAATGTCGGTAAATCAACTTTATTCAATGCATTGACTTCGACGGCTGATGCAGAAGCTGCTAATTATCCTTTTTGCACTATAGAGCCAAATGTTGGCAGGATTGCAGTTCCTGATGAAAGATTAAGCAATTTAGCTAAAATAGCTGGATCGAAGGCGATCTTGCCAACTTATCTCGAATTTGTAGATATCGCGGGGATTGTAAAAGGAGCAAGCTCAGGCGAAGGCCTTGGAAACAAGTTTCTTGCAAATATCAGAGAAACCGATGCTATTTTGCATGTTGTCAGATGTTTCGCAAATGAAGATATAACTCATGTTTCGGGCGATATAGATCCTGTTTCGGACATCAATACAATCGAAACAGAACTTCTATTAGCCGATTTAGAAAGCGTCGAGTCTAGACTGCCGAATTTGGAGAAAAAAGCTAAAACGGGGGACAAACATTCAAAAGAAATTCTTGATGTTTTGCTTTCGGTATACGATGTATTAAAAGCCGGGAAACCCGCTGTTGAAACTCGTATTCAAGATGATAAAAAGCACATCTTAAAACAACTACAATTGATTACAACAAAACCGATGATGTATGTCTGCAACGTTCCTGAGAATGATATTATCAACGGCAATCAATACACAAAAAAGGTTCTCGAAATTGCGGGAAATCGTAAAGTTGTGACTATATCAGCTGCTATCGAATCCGAGATATCTCTTTTGGATTCAGATAGCGAGAAAAAAGAGTTTCTTGAGAGCGTAGGCTTATCTTCGACCGGACTCAGCAAAATCGTTAGACAAGGATATGATCTTTTAGGGCTCATAACTTACTTCACGGTTGGCCCCAAGGAAGCCCGAGCTTGGACAATAACAAAAGGAACAAAAGCACCAGCTGCTGCCGGCGTTATTCACACTGATTTTGAAAAAGGGTTTATTTGCGCTGAGACAATTTCTTATGAAGATTATATAAATTTTGAAGGCGAAAATAAAGCTAAACAATC
>JAIRKP010000110.1 GCA_031260085.1 Holosporales bacterium
GCAATTGAGTCTTTATTTAATAAAGTGCTTAAAATACCCAAATTAGCTTGATAACCAGAATTGAAAATGAGAGCTTTTTCTGTATTTTTGTCGCAAGCTATTTCATTTTCAAACTCTTCGAAAATAAATTTGTTTCCAGATAATAACCTCGAGCCAGTGCTGCCAGCCCCGCATCTTTTAGCTGCTTCGTATCCTGCATTTATAATACCGATATCATTTGATAAATTTAAGTAATCATTGCTTGAAAAATCTATAAAAGAGTCGCCATGCCTGTATAATTGTCTATACACCCCTTCTTCAATTGTCTTTTCTATCTCTGATTTGTATCTTTCAATCATAGAAATAATTATCTAACTAAAATACCTGTATTGCAAAATATCATAGTATCTAAGAGATGATAAAGAAACAAACATTTATCAAGGTTGTGCCATAACAGGTACGGTTTTTCCCGCTCCCGTAGCTTTTTAACCTACTATTTTCGAAACTAATTAAGAATTCATTGAACTGAAGAAATCTTCGTTTGTTTTAGCATATTTCAGCTTTTCAATTAGGAATTCCATAGCTTCGATTGGGCCCATTGGGTTTAGGATACGTCTTAAAATCCACATCTTAGATAAATCGGCTTTATTTTTTATAAGTAATTCTTCTTTCCTTGTTCCTGATCTATTGATATCAATAGCCGGGAAGACGCGTTTATCTGAGAGCTTTCGATCAAGGACTATTTCAGAATTTCCAGTTCCTTTAAATTCTTCGAAAATGACATCGTCCATTCGAGACCCTGTTTCAACCAACGCTGTTGCGATAATCGTAAGCGAGCCGCCTTCTTCGATATTTCGAGCAGCTCCGAAAAATCGCTTAGGACGCTGCAGGGCATTGGAATCCACTCCTCCTGTCAAAACTTTTCCAGATGAAGGAACAACGGTATTATAGGCTCTCGCTAGCCTCGTAATTGAGTCTAATAAAATCACGACATCTCGTTTGTGCTCGACCAATCTTTTTGCCTTTTCTATAACCATCTCAGTCACTTGAACATGCCGTGCTGCCGGTTCATCAAACGTCGAGCTAACAACTTCACCTTTTACAGATCTTTGCATATCGGTCACTTCTTCGGGCCGTTCATCTATTAAAAGGACAATTAAATATATATCTGGAAAACGAGCAGTGATCGATTGTGCGATAGTTTGCAACATGACGGTCTTTCCGGTTCGAGGAGGCGCAACTATAAGTGCTCTCTGTCCTTTTCCAATAGGCGAAACTAAATCTATGATCCTTTGCGTCATTCCGTTTTGTGAGTTGGATGCAGGATTTAGAGATTCTAAAGTAAGCATTTCTTCAGGGTAAAGAGGAGTTAGATTATCAAAATTCGTTCGCCTTTTTATGTTATCTATTTCATCGAAATTAACTTTTAAAATTTTTAAAACAGAAAAATATCTCTCGATTTCTTTGGGAGCTTTGATTTGGCATTCTATTGTATCCCCCGTTTTTAATCCTAATTTTTTTATGAAAGCTGGAGCAACATAAATATCATCAGGACCAGGCAAATAATTGGATTCAGGGGATCTCAAAAACCCAAATCCATCTTGCAAAACTTCTAATACCCCGACACTAAAAATCGGAATATCTGCTTCTGAAACTTTTTTTAAAATTGAGAACACTAAGTCTTGTTTTCTCATTATGTGTGGATTTTCTACATTATGTTGAATTGCGTGTTCAAGCAATGTAGGCAAAGATTTATTCTTTAATTCTTGAAGATTCATTATACCCTTTTCTCTAAAATAAACTACTCGGAAAATTCTGCGATTTGAAGAAACAAATTGATTTCTTCAGCAATTCATGATATAAAAGTATACAGGATTTTGCAAATGAATAAAATAATTTTTTGGTGAATTATGAAAAAGAATATCCATCCAGAATATCACTCGATATCGGTTGTATTAACTAATGGTGAAAAATTTGAGACGAAGTCTACGTATGGGAAAGATGGAGAAGTGATAAATTTAGACATTGATCCAATGACTCATCCAGCTTGGACTGGAACTGGCAAAAGGCTTGTAGACAAAGCTGGGCAGATAAGTAAATTTGGGAAAAGATATAACAACTTTGGAATTTCATAAGATACTTGTCTAACTTTGAATCACTAAACAAAGAACAAAAAGAGGCTGTACAAGAAACTGAAGGAGCTGTTTTGGTTTTAGCGGGCGCCGGAACTGGAAAGACAAAAGTTTTAACATCGCGGATTGCTTATATAGTCTCACAAAAATTATGCGGCATAGATCAGATCTTAGCTGTAACTTTCACAAATAAAGCTGCGAAGGAAATGAAAGAGAGGTCTATAAACTTATTAACCGAAAGCGCTCCATTTGCATTGGATTATTCGATGATGTGGATTGGGACTTTTCATTCTCTTGCCCTTCGAATAATAAGACCATTTTATGAAAAATTCAAAAGGACATCGAACTTTTCAATAATTGATTCAGATGATCAGATCAGAATTATAAAAAAAATCATGAAGGAAAATGAAATAGATGATAAAAAATATAATCCTAAAAGCATTGCTTATTATATAAATCGATGGAAAGATCAATGCAAATCAGTTGTGGAAGCTCGGAATTTTGTTACTAAATTTACAAATGAAGAAATAGCTCATAAGATCTATAGTTCATATCAACCAATGCTTGAATATCTTGATGCTATTGATTTCGGCGATATATTGATGTATTGTGTTGATATTTTTAAGTATAACTCTGATATACTTCTCAGATACCAAGATAAGTTTAAATATATAATGGTAGATGAATATCAAGATACAAATATAGTGCAGTATATGTGGTTAAAACTACTTTCTGCTAAACATGGAAATATTTGTTGTGTTGGAGATGATGATCAATCGATCTATAGCTGGCGTGGCGCGGATGTTGGTAATATTTTAAAATTTGAAAAAGATTTTAAAAATGCAAAAGTAATTTGCCTAGGACAAAACTATAGATCAACAAAAAACATTTTGAAAGTAGCGAACACTCTTATTTCTAATAATTCTCTCAGGATGAAAAAAAATTTTTGGACTGAAGGAGAAATAGGACTTCCAGTGATTATAAAATCTTTAGACAATCCACGTGCAGAAGCTTCTTTTATTTCATCACTTATAGAAAATAAATATAAAAATGGAACGAAATTTAATGAAATAGCAATTTTAGTTAGAGCAACATTTCAAACAAGAGCATTTGAAGAAAGATTTATTGCAATAGGCATTCCATACAATATTTCGGGTGGATTAAAATTTTATGAAAGAAAAGAAATAAAAGATGCAGTCGCGTATTTAAGGATAATCGTAAATCCAGACGATGGACTGGCTTTTGAAAGAATAATAAATATTCCCAAGCGAGGAATAGGGATAACAACAATAAATAAATTCTACACAATCTCAAAAGAAGAAAATATCTCCATTCCAGCAGCTGCTAAAAAGTTTTCAGAACATTCTTCATCTGTTGCAGGTATGAAATTAGTTGAATTTTTCAACAGTATCAGCATTTGGAGAGAAAATTTACAACATTATCCGCCTTCAGAATTAATGCAGAAAGTTCTCGATGAATCTGGGTATTTAAAGATGTTAAAAGAAAGCAAAGCGTTAGAAGATGAAGCAAGACTTGAGACTCTGGAAGAACTAAGCAGCGCTTTGACTGAATTTGAAACAGTGTCTGAGTTTTTAGATTATATAAGCCTTGTTTTGGATAACTCAGCTATGGCAGATCAAGATAGAGTTCTTATAAGCACAATTCACGCGGCCAAAGGATTGGAATATAGGACGATCTTTATTCCAGGGTTCGAAGAAGATATTTTACCTCATAAGAAATCAATAGACGAAAAAGGAGAATTGGGCATTGAAGAGGAAAGAAGATTATTTTACGTAGCAATAACACGAGCAAAAAAAGAGGCATACATAACGATGTGTAATAGACGCAGCACTTTCGGAAATTATGAAATAAAACAATACGTTTCACCATCGCGGTTTTTATACGATTTGCCAAAAAGTTCTGT
>JAIRKP010000010.1 GCA_031260085.1 Holosporales bacterium
TATAAAGTATTTTGTCATGCCTAGAAACGACGTATATAGCTCCCGGAATCTTTAATTTTATTATACCTTTTTGGATTATTTCATCCAGTTGTTTGCAAGATTCTAAGACTTTTGCATCAGGCAATATGGCAAAAAGACTATTGCCACAAACAAAGCATCCTATCGTAAAAATTTTTATTAATATGTTGAAATTTTTAAACATTTTTCATATTCCTTAATAATTTATTAACTATTAGATAGTATATCTATCAATAGTATACCTGCACTTATAACATAGTGCTAGATAATTTGTAGGAAGGTGAAAATGTTAATTAATGGCGTAAAAATTACTTTTATTATATGTTTAACAATAATAGTTAGCACTATACTATTTATATCTTACAACGAATATATAAATAGATATGCAATTATTCCTACTAATGATAACGGACTATACATTTTTGATAAGAAAAGCTCGGTTTTAAATAAATGCTCCGAAAAAGGATGCGAACTAATAGAAACTAACCTCCCTGAGCAAATGAACTTTGGATTTACTAATTCATTTTCTCCCAGCAAAATGTTAGGCGCCGATAAGAGCATGAGAGAGGAAATAGTGACAACAGAAGCTACACCACAAAAGAGGAATGAAGAGCCTACTTCTCCCCCAAAAGAGAAAATAAAGGAGAAAAAATCAGATAAGGAATCGAATGAAACTACAGCAAAGCCAGATATTAAAGGTAAAAAAGCAGCTGACGAAAGTAAAGAAACCCCAGAAGATGAGTTCATTGAGTAGAGTAAATATTAAAACCTTTACCCCATATGGTTGTGTGGGCATCAACGCTCCTCTGGGGTCTGTATAGCAAATGCTTTTTTGAACTTAGTCCAGGGGAATTGTTCTATACCGTTTTTTAGCTTCACTTTTTTTAATCTATTTCTATATATAAAAAGTTGCGGTGCTTGAAAGCTGTCGCAACTTAATTTTTCCCAAATGGGATTAAGAACTAAGATAGCTTTTGTTATCCGATGTAGTCCGAAAAGATAGCGCTTTTAAGGTCCTTCGGGGGCGCGAGTATGGTAAAATCAATTATACCATACTCGCGCCTATAGTCTGTCAAGGATCACTTCGTTATCCTCCTTGACAGACTGGTAATCTATTAATATATCAGCATGGAGCTTCTTTTAGCATGGGCTTTCCACGCTTTTTCAGGCATATAAATATTCTAGAGAATGTTTTGAAAATCTGCGATTTTCAAAACACCAACGCGGGAGCAATTATGGTAAAATTTATTATACCTTACTCGCGCCTGCGTGAGGCCCGAAATGCATTTTCTTTTCGGGCAGTACAATAATGGTAGGGAAATAGGACCCTGAGTAATATTTTCATACTACCCGCCCGAGGAACCTGAAAAGCCACAACTTCTCATGCAGCTTTGTAAAGATAATTATTCAAATTAATTCTAAAAAAGTTATCGAAATTAAATATATTTTTATTTATAAAATATAATGTTATATCCAAAGATTTTTTTATATCTGATGCATCTAAAAAATTACAATTACTCATAATTTCATTGATATCTATTGATTTCCAAGTCGTCCATATTTTAGGAATTTCGAACAATTTTCTATGATCTTGAACACAATTTTTAGAAGCAACTTGGCCTGTTTTAGGAGAAATATAATGAAGCTCTTCTTTACGATTGCAAATACAACATACTTTTAAGTCAAAACCAAAGCCTACTTTTTCTAATAAAATAAATTCAAAATATGCATAAATATATATCAATTGTTTTTCCGTAAATTTATTCATATCATTATAAATAAGATCGATTATTTCAAATAATTCTTGATATTTGATTCCAATTGGTAATGCGTTGTTGAGTAAGCAAGTAAGGCTTTGAATGATCGATATTTTGCAATTTGAATTAAATGAGTATATCCAATTTTGTTTTTCGTTTTTTAAGTGCCAGAATCCGATTAAATTATTGTTTCGGGTATTCCAATTTATCTCTACTTTTGAAAAAATAGAAAATACAGAATCTTTATTACGGCTAGTTAATCCTGAAAATTTCCCATGATTTTCGGTAAAAATGTTAACAATCTTGTACTTTTCACCGTATTTGGAGGACGAAATAACAATGCCGCAGTCAGACCATTTATTCATTTAATGGTAATATATTTTGTAGATTGCAATGGCAATTCTTCTGTGTATTTGTCATCCAATAGCATTGGCACTATGCGGGAGAATATATTTTTTGCAGTCGGAGCAACGTTCCATCCAGCTGTGGCAAATCCAAACGAATTCTCGCTAGGCTTTGGATCATCGAGAGATATCAATAGCATATATTGAGGATTGTCCTTAGGAAAGCCTCCAATGAAAGTGGTGATTCTTGCGCGGTTACTGTTGTTTCCATAGCCTTTTCCATTTGTTTTATAAGCAGTTCCCGTTTTCCCAATTATTGGGACTCCATTTATCGATGCTTTTTTCGCAGTTCCAAATAAAACAGTAGCTCGCATTAAGTCTCTGACAGCTTGAGATGTTTTTTGCGACACATATCGGATCCTTTCGATATCTGTTTCATTGTTTTTAAATAATAGAGTCGGAGTAACTTTGAGCCCACCGCTAACAATAGAAGTTATTATGGTAATAAGCTGAAGTGGAGAAATCGAGATTCCATACCCATATGAAACAGTCATAGCAGTGGCTTCAGACCAGCTCGTCGGAAAAAGAGGCGCTCCGATTTCTGAAATTTCTAGCTTTGGCTTTTCTAATAAACCAAATTTCTTCATATACGCCTTTTGGACTCTTGAACCAAATGTTTGAGCAATTTTTACCGCAGCTATGTTTGAAGAAAAAACAAAAGCTTCGGCAAAAGACAGCGATCTGTTTTTCCCTCTATAATCGCTTATTAAATGCCTTCCCAATTTGATTGGAGCTGTTGCATCAAAAATTGAGTTTAATTTTGCTGTTTTTTCCTCAAGGGCAATTGCTATATTCAAAATTTTTAACACCGATCCTTGTTCAAAGACTCCTAATGTGTTTCGATTGAACATATTTGCACTATCAGTATTTTTCAAATCATTAGAATCAAAATCAGGAAGAGAAACAATTGCTAAAATTTCTCCGTTTGTTTTCATTAAGATAGCATTCCCACCTATAGCTTTATAATAATCTACAGCTTTTTTCAACTCTTCGTGAACTATAGATTGCAATCTCAAATCAAGAGAAAGAGGCAGAGCTTTAGCAGGGAAATCTAAGACAGTAAGCTGATCATTGAATCTCTTTTCAATGCCACAAATACCGCATCCATCTATATCGCAACATCCTATAATATGAGAAAATAAATTTCCGTGCGTGTAAATTCTTTTATAATCTTTTTGAAAATGAATTCCAGGTATACCCATATTCATAATTTCTTGCTGAACGTTTGGAGTTATGTGTCTTGCTAGCCAAACAAAATGTTTGGATTTGTCTGCTAATTTTTGTTTAATGAGATCAAACTTGGGCATGCCTTTTAATTTTGATAATTTTTGAGCAGCTTCATCTCTATCGATAATAACAGATGG
>JAIRKP010000036.1 GCA_031260085.1 Holosporales bacterium
ATCTGAACATAACCTTAATACTCTAGTCTGTCAAGGAGGAGAACGAAGTGATCCTTGACAGACTATAGGCGCGAGTATGGTATAATTTATTAGACCATACTCGCGCCCTGGGGATGCCATGAAAAGCATAAGCTTTGTCTGAAGGTTATGATAAGATATCTATTTGTATAAGTTCACATAAATTTGAGACAAACTGGAGCTCCAAAATTTCTTTTCGGAGAACAATGATTATATCATTCGGCCCCTTTTCTATTGTCAATGTCCGTTCGCTTAACGCTCACTCTCCACATTGACAATAGATGGCCTTCTGATCTCTTTTTCTTGTTCCGAAAAAGAAATTGTTGGGCAGAGGTGAATTTGGAGTACAGCATCTTGAATTATTTCAGCTACGGAGATTTGTCTCAATTGTGTTTGAGGTTGGACATATTGAGGTGTGATTAATCTGTCCGTATTGCATCTTACCCATTATCCAGATACACTTAGCGTGTTATATTTTATTTAAGAAAACGTTATGTATGTTATATTTGCTCCTCCTTTGAGCGCCAAGTATATACGAAAAATACTTTCGAACGAGATTTTATGAATAACATCTTCGGGACGGATGGAGTTCGAGGAAAGGCTAATACGGGCTATATAACCCCCGAAAACGCTATGAAATTAGCCGTGTCGGTGATAAATTACTATGCCAATACTAATCATAAGACGGTTAACACGAAGTTCACCGTAGTCATTGGCAAAGATACGCGGCTTTCGGGTTATATGTTAGAGCCTGCGCTGACCTCGGGTTTTATAGCGGCCGGGGCCGATGTTGTTCTTCTTGGGCCAGTTCCAACTCCGACAGTTGCGTTTATGACGCGGTCTCTTCGTGCTGATTTTGGTGTTATGATTTCGGCTTCTCATAATTTATATTACGATAATGGAATAAAGTTTTTTAACTCTAATGGATTTAAATTATCTCTCAAAGATGAAATTAATATTAGCGATATATTTCACAATTCTCAAGATTTAGTTGACCCAGAACATATGGGAAAAGCGAAGAGATTAGATGATGCTCCGGGAAGATATATAGAATTTGTAAAAAATTCATTTCCAAAAAATCTCAGCCTCTTTGACGTAAAAATAGTCATAGATACTGCAAATGGAGCTGCATATAAAATAGCTCCTCAAGTTTTTTGGGAGCTTGGCGCTGAAATAATAAAGATAGGCGCAGAACCTGATGGATTGAATATCAATAAAGCTTGCGGCGCGACTGACACTGCCCTCTTGCAAAAAACTGTCACTGCTCAGAATGCCGATATTGGAATCGCATTGGATGGAGATGCTGACCGATTGATTATTGTCACTGAAGAGGGAGAAGTTTTAGATGGAGATTATGTTATTGCAACTATTGCAACTGATTGGTTAGAAACAAAAAAACTGACGTCAAAAAATATCGTTGCGACCAAAATGTCAAATATTGGCTTAGAAAGGTATTTAAATAAAATAGGGTTAGATTTATCTCGTTGTGAAGTTGGAGATAAGCATGTTCTCGATAAGATGTTAGGAATTAGCGCTCAAATTGGAGGCGAAAAGTCTGGGCATATAATCCCTATCGATTATTCCTCAACAGGTGATGGGCTTATTGCAGCGTTGCAAATTTTAGCTTATATACAAAGAAAGAAGATTAAAACTAGCGATATAAAGACATTATATACTCCTTTCCCGCAAGAATTTATGAATATTCCTCAAATAATTGAAATTTCGGATCAAAAAACTATTGATCTTATAGAAAGGGTTAAAGATCAAATATTAAACAATACCGGAAGAATAATAATAAGAAAATCTGGAACGGAAAATTTGACTAGAATTATGATAGAGTCGGAAAACAAAAATGATATAATAAGAGCTATTGAAGAAATTAAAAAGACATTTATATTATAAGATGATTTTAGATTTAATCAATTCTCCCAATGATTTAAAAGAATTAAGAACATCTGAATTAAAAGAATTATGTCAAGATCTACGTTCAGAGATTATACGGATAACTTCTCAAAACGGCGGGCATTTGGGATCTAATTTAGGAATTATAGAAATAACAGTTGCGGCACATTATGTTTTTAATTGCTCTATAGATAAGTTTATTTTCGATGTTGGCCATCAGTCATACGCTCACAAATTGCTGACCGGTCGAAGAAAACTCATGGAAAATTTACGATCCTCAATTGGAGCTTCAGGATTTATTGATCCATCAGAAAGCGATTATGACTCTTTTATAAGCGGACATGCGTCAACGTCTTTAAGTGCATCTCTTGGTTTAGCAAAAGCTAGAGATATAAAGGGTGAAGATTTTAAAATACTATCTATTTTAGGAGACGGTTCGCTTAGCGGCGGGATGATTTATGAAGCTATGAATAATTCTGATGGAGTTAAAAATTTTATAGTAATTTTAAACGACAACCAAATGTCTATATCTGAATCCGTTGGAGCTATGAAGAAGTATTTGACAAAATTGTTGATTTCTAAAAGAGGACTTATTTGTAGAAAAATTTTTAGAAATTTGTTGTCCAAATTACCGACAAAACTGGCGCAATGTATCGAAAAAACGGTGAAAAATTTACTATACCTTATAAAAGACGGAACGATATTTGAAGAGCTCGGCTTCCAATATATAGGCCCTATTGATGGCCATGACATTGACAAACTAATAGCTATTTTTAAAAATGTTCGAGATGTTGCTAATTATAAACCCGTAATTATTCATGCAATCACAAAGAAAGGCAAGGGATACAATTTAGCTGAAAATGATTCAACAAAATTACATGGTGTTGAAAGGTTTAAATCGGAGAAATTTTCCAATGTTTTTGGAGAAGAAATACTCCAACTTGCCAAAAAGGACGAGAAGATTGTATGCATAACAGCTGCTATGAAGCATGGCTGCGGGTTGCGTAAATTTTCCGAAAATTTCCCTGATCGATTTTTTGATGTTGGAATAGCGGAAGAGCACGCAGTAACATTCGCTGCTGGGCTTGCGAAGGGCGGGTTGAAGCCATTTGTTGCTATATATTCAACGTTTTTGCAAAGAGCTTATGATCAGATTTATCATGATGTTTTTCTTCAAAATCTTCCTGTGAGATTTATTATTGATAAATCCGGATTCCCAGGAGAAGATGGAAAAACCCATTCTGGAATTTACGATATAGCTCTATTTCGAAATTTTCCAAATTTCTTTATTTTAGCACCATCTAATAAATTGGAGCTGCAACATATGCTTAAGATCGCTGTTAATCATAATTCTTCGCCTTTAGCTGTTAGATTCCCTAAAACTGCAGTAATGGAGCATTCATGTAATTATCAATTTGAACTTGATTTTAGGATAATTTCTTATGGAGAAAGAGTTATTATATTCTTTTTTGGCCCGCTGTTAAATCATATTTTACAAGCAATCAATATTTCAAAAATAAACCCGACAATAGTCGATATCAGGCTTATACAACCGTTCGATTTTAAAAAGTTTTGTAAACTCTCAAAAGAATATAATAAAATCATCGTAATAGAAGAAGGAATATCTGGGGGACTGTCTAGTGCTATTATCGAATATCTATTTCAAAATAAATATTTAGATCTTATAAAGAAGTTAGTATTTTTGAATATAGCAAAAGATCCCGTAGACCATGAATCTAGACAATCGCAAATAGAGAAAAGCCGAATTTCAATAAAAAATATTGTAAATGAATTATCAACAATAAACATTTGAAATAGGAGACGGAAGTTACAATTCAATATTGAGATATTATTTGGCAAGCTTAGACAGAAAGACTAAATGATAGTAAGATTTCATGGTACTTATTCATATTTGCTTATTTAGTTGACAATCCCCGAAAGGATACTATATGTCAAACACTAGCCCCGCAGGTACAGCAATTTACTGGCCAGCTGCCAAGTCTATACCAAGGTTGGATTCGAGATCCCGGCACAACTTAAGGGAGCCAATTCAGGCGAAATTGGATCACTTCCGATCGACCTCGCCACAATTCTTGTTAATAGCCCCTCAGCGGTTGAGGCTGGATATGCACAACTATCAACACTCCCAAGGAGGGCGTAGCTAGAATACCTCGGATAGTAAAGCACTCACAAGGACTTGTTACACACATCCGACACGGACAAGACACTTGCCCGGGGTATGTTCCCCTCAATAACATGTAGTTAAACGCTCAGATAGTTCAGCAGATTACCATGTTCTCCTCCTAGGAACTCCCCCATATTTATATACCTTAATACTACAGGATCTATACCTTGAAACAAACGTATCTGGAGAGACTAGAATCCATAGGAATTCCATTTCCACTTTCGGCGCCGGGGGAGTTGTTGTCGGTAAAGATTAATCTTTTCAGGCACCTACAGAAGTGGCATGCTCTTCATTATTTTGGTTAGTCTCTTGAATTTCCACTGCTCCCTGCTCTTGAGCCGTTATAACTCGAAGCGATATAACGACTAAAACTTCGGGGTGAAGCCAAATATCAATTGAATAATTCCCAACCATTTTTATCGGATTATTAACTTTTACTTGCGATTTAGTAACAGTATATCCTTGCTCTTTTAAAGCATCCACTATATCATTCGCTCGAACAGAGCCAAATAAAAATCCAGATTCGCTAGCTTGCCTTACTATAACGATCGAAATATTTTGCATTTTCTGAGCGACTTTTTCTGCATCGGCTTTTAATTTCAAATTTGTAGCTTCTAATTCTGCTTTTTTTCCATTAAAGTATTCAATATTAGCGTCTGTTGCTCGCAATGCTTTTTTCTTAGGTAAAAGGAAGTTTCTAGCATATCCGACTTTGACATCAATTATATCACCTATTAACCCTAAATTTTCGACTTTTTCTAACAATATTATTCTCATATGAACCCTTATTTAAGTAAAACATGATCCAAAAACTATGTAAATATTACCATCAGACAATCAAAAAAGATATAAAAAACTTACTTTCACTCCGAGTGATTTGGAGGTATAGCTAATATGCAAGCCTAAAAAGAGATATTGGGAACATCATCTATAGGCAAGAGGTATTTTGCTGTTACTGATTTCCAATTTCATATATTTAATCAGCTTTATAAGCGGTATTTGGCAAAGCTGTGGGATCGAATGCATCGCCGGCTTGGGCTTCGGCCAACATTCGGTCGCTCTGTTCGTTTATTTCCCGCTTCTGTCTTTCCTTCTCTATTTGTTGAGGAGTTTTTTTGTCTTTTACGACGCCTAATCGCTTGCCAACCCCTCTAATCTTATTTTTGAAACTTTCATGTCATATCGATCCGTCATTTTGTCTAGCTTCACTAAGCATTTCCGGAGGGCATTAAGCGTTTCGTTTGCTCTTGTTTTGCTCTTACTCAGGTTATTCATCGCTTCTGCTAACGGCGTATGTAAGTTTGATAGTGCGCTATACATTTCGACTACATCCGAGTCATTAAAGCCGTCACGCTTGAGTTTCTCTTTCGGCGAAGTTAATACTTTTTTACTTGGACGACCAATATCCCCGCTGAGGTTGAGATGTCTTCAGCTAAGTTACTCAATTTTGTGCATTTTTCATTCATGTCCTCTATTTGCTTTTTAAGCATCTTCAGGTCGTTTTTCTCACGTTCTGCACGTTGGTATTTATCTTCAGGTAGCGGTGTTGTAGCCCATATCTCTACTGTACACGAAGCAATCACTACTGCCGCCATTACGTAAATATACTTCATCTATACATTCCATTTCTTATACCTCCTTTTATTATTATATCACTTTTATTGCTCGTTTGTATACTTCCATCGTATTGGGTGCGTAGTTTGAAAATCGTTGATGCTCAAACTACGCAACCTTATATCACAAAATTAAGGATACAAGCGGGTTATTAGTTCGAGTAATTGGAAAGCGGAT
>JAIRKP010000093.1 GCA_031260085.1 Holosporales bacterium
GAAAGATTAATAGAAGAAAACATACTCACTGTCACTATGTCTGAGAACAAAACAGACAGAACATGGCGTTATAAGCAAGAAAAGGTTTCTATATTCGATGTAAAAGAAATTTTAGAAAAGATTTTAACTATGGTTACTTCTGGATATAGGCTAGCTGCCAATGCCCCTGATTATTACCATCCTGGAAGATCTGGGAGTTATATAATAAAAAAAGACACGCTAATAGCTCATTTTGGAGAAATTCATCCGTCTATTTTATCTGAAATGGATATAGCTGGGCCAATTGTTTGCTTTGAGCTTTTTCTAGATCAACTTCCACGGCTGATGACCACTAAAGTAAAAAGTCCTTTAATTCTATCTCAATATCAGCAAACAAGCAGAGACTTTTCATTTATAGTCGACAAGCAGCTAACAGTTGATAAAATTATTAACGCAATTAAGAATTTAAAGTTTGATCATATAAAGAAAGTTTCAATATTCGATGTTTATGAAGCTCAAACTATCGGAGAAGGCAAAAAAGCTGTCGCTTTAGAAGTCATTATGCAATCGAACCAATCAACACTAACTGAAGCTCAAATAAACGAAACTTCTGACGCAATAATAGCAATTGTTATACAAGAATGTAATGGTATATTACGAAAACAATAATTAATGAATACTAGGCCTTTTATTCATTTAAGACTTCATACCGCATATTCATTGAGTGAAGGGGCTGTGCGGATTCCAGAATTAACAGAGGCTTGTCTTGAAAAAAATCTCCCAGCAATTGCTATCACTGATACAAACAATATGTTTGGTGTGTTAGATTTTTCTATCAAATGCGCTTCAAGCGGAATCCAGCCTATCCCCGGTTGTGCAATAGATATAAAATTTGAAAACGCAATAGCTCCTATAATTCTTCTCGCTCAAAATGAATTTGGATATAAAAACTTATTGAAGCTCATGACAGTGTTTTATATAGAACATTCAAATGACGAAAGATATTTGGATTTCAAAGATATTGCAAAGCATACAACTGGAATCATAGCGTTAAGCGGAGGAGCTGTTGGCCCGGCTGGGCAATTATTTCTTCAAGGGAATCAAGAAAAATCTCATGAATTTTTGAATAATATGCGCTCGCTATTTGATAAAAATTTCTACGTTGAAATTTCAAGGCATAATGAAGATATAGAAAAACAAACTGAAAACTTTTTCGTTTCATACGCTATGCAAAACGATATTCCGGTGGTCGCTACTAATGAAGTGTTTTTCTTAGAAAAGGATATGCATCTAGCGCATGATGTTTTAACATGCATCGCTGCTGGAACTTACCTGACAGTTAAAGATAGGAAAACTATTTCAGAAGAGCATTATCTTAAATCTAGCGATGAAATGTTTGCTCTTTTTTCGGATATAAAAGAGGCAGCGATCAACACGTGCCTGATAGCGAAAAAATGCTCTTTTATGCCTGAAAAACAAAAACCGATGCTGCCTAAATTTGAAGATGAGCTTGGCCAAAGCGAAGATGAAATCTTAGAAAAACAAGCTCGAGAAGGATTGATTGAAAGATTAGAAAATGACGTCTTTCCACATAATGAAACCGTAAAGAAAGAATACTTTGATAGATTAAAATATGAATTGTCTGTCATAAAAACGATGGGATTTAGTGGCTATTTTATTATAGTTGCAGATTTTGTTAGATGGGCAAAATCTAATGACATACCAGTTGGCCCTGGGAGAGGATCTGGAGCTGGATCAGTTGTTGGCTGGGCTATGAAAATAACTAATCTTGATCCAATTAAATATAATTTAATCTTTGAGAGATTTCTAAATCCAGAACGCGTCTCCATGCCTGATTTTGATATTGATTTTTGTCAAAACAGAAGAGATGAAGTAATAGAATATGTGCAAGCAAAATATGGCAAAGAGAAAGTTGCGCATATAATAACTTTCGGAACATTACAAGCCAGAGCTGTCTTGAGAGATGTTGGAAGAGTTCTGCAGTTGCCTTATGGCTTGATCGACAAGATATGTAAATTAGTTCCAAACAATCCAGCTCATCCAATAGATTTAGCGCACGCTATTGAAATCGAGCCTCAATTGACTCAAATGATGAAGGATGACGATTCAGTTGGTTTTTTAATTAATATGGGGCTAAAGTTAGAAGGTCTGTATAGGCACGCGTCAGTTCATGCTGCGGGGATTGTTATCAGCCACAAGTCTGTTGATGAAGCAGTTCCATTGTATTCTGATGGTGAAACAAAATTGGCAATCACGCAGTTTAATATGAAATTTGCAGAAACTGCTGGATTGGTAAAGTTTGATTTCTTAGGGTTAAAAACACTAACAGTAATAAAACAGGCTTGTGATAATATAAAAAAATATCTAAATATTGATCTTAATATAGATAAAATAAATCTTGAAGATAAAAAAACTTTTGATTTGCTTTGTGATGTTGATGTTGTTGGAATATTTCAACTTGAAAGCGCTGGGATGAAAGATGTCATACAAAAACTTCAGCCGGACTGTTTAGAAGATTTAATAGCTCTTGTTTCCCTTTATCGCCCGGGGCCTATGGATGACATTCCGAAATATCTTTCAAGAAAGCATGGCAAAGAATCTGTGACTTACCTTCATCCAATCCTGGAGTCTATTTTAAAATCAACTTATGGAGTTATGGTATATCAAGAGCAAGTCATGAAAATAGCCCAAGCTATGGGAGGGTATACCCTCGCTGCTGCTGATCTTTTAAGGCGCGCTATGGGGAAGAAAATAAAAACAGAAATGGAAAGGAATAGAGAGATTTTTGTAAAAGGAGCTGAGCAAAATGGCGTCTCCCCTGCGATATCGCACCAAGTTTTCGCATTAATGGAAAAATTCGCTAGTTATGGATTCAATAGATCTCATGCAGCTCCTTATGCATTGTTATCATATCAAACCGCATATTTAAAAGCAAATTACAGACGAGAGTTTTATATTTCTATCTTAAACTTGGATATAGATAATACAGATAAAATTTCAATGTTTATTCAAGATGCTAAGGCTTCTAATATTTCAATATTGCCACCAGATATAAACATCTCTGAAGAATATTTTATAAAAGACCCTACGGGGGGTATACGGTATCCTCTCGGAGCTCTTAAAGGAAGCAGCATAGCAGCGATGAAAGAGATTGTTATAGAACGAAATAAAAATGGTGAGTTTAAAGATATTTTTGATTTTTTTGAAAGAATAACTTTTTCTAGTATAAATAAAAAACAGATAGAAACTTTGATCCTAGCTGGTGCCTTTGATTCAATACACCCCAATCGCCATCAACTTTTCATATCAATTGAAACAATAATGAATGCCGATTTTAAAGATACTTCTAAGCAACATTATTTATTTTCTGAATACGACACTAAACAAAAAATAGATCTGCCAAACATTGAAGAATGGCCAGAAATCGAGAAACTTGAAAAAGAAAGAAGCGTTATTGGCTTCTATCTAAGATCTCACCCGATGGATATCTATTCAGAGTTTTTGCAAGCTTATAATATAACAAGAAGTAAAGATTTTGAAATATCTCAAGAGGTCATAACAGTCGCTGGGATTTTGCTTCGGAAAAAAGAAAAGTTGTCTAAAAACTCTCAGAAATATGCGTTTATTACCATCTCAGATCAAGATAACTCTTTTGAGGTAACAATTTTCCCAGAGTTATATTCAAAAGTAGGTGCGTTATTAAAACTAGGCTCTGCACTTATATTGGAAGCACAAATAAAAACATCAGAAGAGAATGTAAAGCTTTCAGCTATTTCTTTAAAAGATATTAATTCAGTTATGAATAAAGAAAAAGTATATCTATTGATAAACGACAATTCAGATATCGATACTCTGTATTCAGTCCTAGAAAATATGGAAGACGGCAACAATCCTATTTCATTTATAATAATCAAAAAGAATGGAAGAAAAGTCGAAATAGAAACAAAGTATAAGAAAAATCTAACAATTAACAACCGACGAAAATT
>JAIRKP010000003.1 GCA_031260085.1 Holosporales bacterium
CATACTCCCGCCTTCATGCCTCGCAATATTTGTATGATAGTATTCCAAATCAGAAGACATTGGAGGAGCCCATATCTGCTGGGTTTAAAATTAATCTGGCAAAGCACTAGCGATCGGAAGAGCTTTTAGAGCGTCATAACCCAGGGCTTTAGAAGCTTGCTCACATTGAGTAAATAATGCAGTCAATTTCCCATAAGCCGCTGCCGCCGCATTGCGCGCATGGTTAGGTTGGGTTGGATATGGGGAAAGGACTAAACCTGCGTTAGCAAACTTAGCTTGTGCATCTTTCCATTCAATAGCAATTGCGCCCAAGATCCGTTTCACATATGGCTCGACTAACATTCTTTTGTCAGCTATAGCAAAACCAGTTCCAGGCACCATAGCAAATATTTCATCTGATTGAATAGTGAATCTCGGATTTTCCAAAAAATTAGGCTCAAGATAGAAAAACCCAACTTGCAATGGGATTTTTTGACTCCCTTCTGGAATAAATTCCTTCAGTTGGGTATAGATCTTTCCCAACGCTAAGACTGCTTGTTGAATTGGATCTATACTAATAAATTTTTTGCTACCTCTCTCTAGAGATTGGGCTCCATAAATTAAATCTTGAACAGGCTTCATAAAGCTCTCTATTAATCGACTTGATTGACCATGCGGGATAATTTGATCTGCTAATAGACGTATGTTTTCGACTGCTGAAAACTCTTCATAATAAACTTCATGTGGTCCAGTTTCCCATCTTTCTATTGTACGAAGCCATTTTTCGAAATCTGATTCAAAGCCGTCTTCTAAATCGTAATTTGCTTTTAAAATTCGATCTAGAACAAGAGATCCAGAACTTGACAAACTTAATGCGCGAGGAACGCTCCCCGCTATTCTCGTCATTTCTTGAAATGAATAAGGAGTTATACGGGCTCCACTTACAATATGGTTCCCCATACAATATTCCACTCCTCCAATTTTCAGCTTGTTAAGCAGTGATAAGATAGAATGTGCGCCGTCAGGAGTAGCCAATTTTCTAAAAGACAATGCTCCTTCGTTAAAGCAACAATCTATTGTTTCGCAATTAACAATAGTATCTGGAAAAGCCATAGTTCCTAGGGCAGCATTAATCCCTAAATGAACATTGCCTTTGCAAAGAATACTTAATTTTGCATCAGGATTTGGACTAGTAAATTTTTTGATAAGAACACATCTCCGTGTTAATGGATTCGATGGATCCGTAGCCTGACTTTGATCAAAAACAACAACCGAAATGCTATCTCCGTATAGAGATACCGGAGATGCTGTAAAGTCGTTTCGGATTTGTGTGTCACCTATTTGCTGAGTTATGGTTGCTAAAACTATTGGAGAGTTAGAAACTTCAATAGTCATCTTGTCGAAAGGTTGCGCCGCATTTACTGTTCCTATCACGCTTAGAGTAAATGCGCAGATTAAAGCTTTTTTCATAAAAAACCTATGCCAAAGTTGGAATTCATTTTTTTATATATAAAATTCAACAAAAAATATATGCGAAAAATGGTTTATTTTTCTCATTATAGTTGTAATTACTTAGCAAATAAGGATTATATAAGTATTAGTTTATCAAATCATTTTTAAAATGGGAATTGACGTTACCGCCTTAACTTGTCTTCAAATCCTGGCAGTCAGGCATATAGCAGATTATGGAGGCTAGCAGAATAGATCTCTTTCGAAACTAAATATCATTTCTCAATTAGTGGGCCCATGCTAAAGAGTAATCTTTGCGTGTGTAACTAATTGAACATCTTTTCAACGGTTGTATCGCAGACCGTATCTATGCTAAAACTTATCGCAATTGCTTCCATATTAAATTTCAGTGGCTTTTAGCAAAGAATGTTTTTTTAATAATTACGCAAGGAATTGCATAAAAGGCTGAATGGGTTTTACACCTCCGCATTCGCTGACAACCCGAAGAACAGAAATCATGTATTCTTCTGATCCATCAAAAGATTCTTTTTCACCCTTTATTAGTTCCAAGCCAAATGGATTTTTAGTCTTAACTTTCGCAATTAATCTATCCATATTTCTTTGATTATTACATCTATTTCCCGAATCGCCGGCTTGAACGTAGACAAAAATTTTGCTCCTCTAGTTCATTTGTAGAATTGCATGAAGTCAAAAGCAAAAGAAATATTCCAAATAGTATTATATCCGATATGCGTATGCAGAATTCTCTATGATGCTATGATTCATTACAAATCCATTTAATCTCTATTGATAAGCCAACTCACCTGCATATACACCAGTAAAAGATAAAACATGATAATGACGAGAACCTTATGTAACAATAAAAGGAGAGAGAACCTATATTTAATAGACCTCTTTCGATACCTGCAGAATCTGAATTAGTGTTCCTGAAAAGACAAAGCTTTTCCGGCCCTGGGTAAGTTCCTGTTAAAGAGTAATTTTCACAGGAATTAGACACTTGAGAAAAATCTAAGTCCGAAAAAAGTCTAATCATTAAATTTCGCCCCGATAGTATTACAACCGCAGTCGACGTGAATTATTTCGCCAGTAATGCCTGAGGCCATATCGCTTAACAGAAACGCACAAGCGTCGCCGATATCTTTTTGGGTAATATTTCTTTTTAATGGCGATCTATTTCTGTCGTACTCTAGAATTTTTGAGAAATCACCAACGCCCGAAGCAGCTAATGTTTTTAATGGACCTGCTGATATAGAGTTTACTCTTATTCCAAATTCACCTAAATCATTAGCTAAATATCGAACGCTGCATTCTAAAGCCGATTTTGCGAGGGCCATAACATTATAATTTGGCACAACTTTCTCTGAGCCATAATACGTTAGAGATATTATACTACCTCCGTTTGGCATAATGTTTTGTGCGCTTCGGCAAACTTCAGTAAAAGAGTAGCAGGAGATATTCATAGCATTCAAGAAATTGGATCTGGATGTGTTTAGATATTTGCCTTTGAGTTCATTTTTATCTGAGAAGGCTATCGAATGAACTATAAAATCAATTGTGCCAAGTTTAGTATAGATTTCATCGAACGTTTTTTCGATTGCCTGATCCTCAGCGACGTCGCAAATAAATATTTCATTAGCTGAAAAAGTGCCAGCTATCTCTTTGATTTTTTCTTTAAAATATTCCGTTTGGGCCGTAAATATAATATCCGCGCCATTAGCTTTTAATGATTCCGCAATACCATATGCCATCGAAAACTTATTAGCCATACCCATTATAATTCCCTTTTTCCCAGCCATTATCATTTCAGATTCCTAATCAGCAACAAACGGCATAAGGGCTAAAATTCGCGCTCTTTTTATCGCCTTAGCAATCTCCCGCTGCCTTTTTATAGGCTGAGAACTAACTCTGCTTGGAATTATTTTCCCTCTCTCAGAAACAAATCTTAGTAAGTATCTGACGTCTTTATAATCTATGGTGGGTTCAACTCTTTGCTCTGTTTGAGCTGATTGTTTTTCAGTTGTCATACTAATATTCCTTTTACTCTTGTGGGTTATCTCTGATTGTTCGTCGCATAAGCGCGGAAGGATTATTATCAAGTTTTTCAACTTTCACAATTAAAAACCGGCATATATCCTCGTTCAATTTCAGTTTTCTTTCCAGTTCCTTTATTCCGTTTGAATCTATCGAAATATTTAAAAGTACATAATATCCTCTTTTATATTTCTTAATAGGATATGCAAGATTTCTTAATCCACAAAATTCAGTTTTAGCCACTTCTCCGCCATTGTCTTTGATAATTGAGACAGCCTCTTGCGTCACAGCCTCAACATGACTTGCCGAAGCATCTTGCCGCACAATAAAAACGGCTTCATAAAAATTCATAATTACTCCTTCCGGTTATTTGCAAAAAACAGCAAATAGCTTATCTTCTCTATAAGCAAGGTTATACTTCTGAATATAATACCAGAGATATTCCATTATTTCAACGCGAATTAACAGATATTTCAACACGAATTAACAGAATGGATAAGTTCACATACCTTGAGACAAATTGGAGCTCCAAAATTTCTTTTCGAAGAACAATGATTATATCATTCGGCCCCCTTTTCTATTGTCAATGTCCGTTCGATTTACGCTCACTCTCCACATTGACAATAGAGGGCCTTCTGATCTCTTTTTCTTGTTCCGAAAAAGAAATTGTTGGGCAAAGGTGAATTTGGAGTACAGCATTTTGAATTATT
>JAIRKP010000042.1 GCA_031260085.1 Holosporales bacterium
AGAAATTATTGAAAGCAACCCATACACAAGCTATTTTTACTGTAGAGTTAGTTTTTTGGAAAGGTGTGTTATGAGCTTCACAAAGACATTAGTGTCGTTAGCTCTTGCTTTCATAGCAAGCTATCCGTACCCATACCCATACCCATATCCGTTTGTATAAATAGATAGGGATGTAGGACTTCCGTCACAGGGGCCTGGGCATAGCTAGGTCCCGCGGATGTGTTTCTTCGGTATTTGGTTAATCTTTTAGTTTAGATGATGTTTACCAAAATTTAGGCAAGTGTATGCTCCGAAGTGACTGTGAGTTATTTTTTGTCTAAATGTTATGGCTGGAATTAGAATCGTTGTGGCATATGCAATCATCAGCATTAGTAGTAATATTAATACAGTTGATGTACCAAGATTATAGAGCAGCATAATACAGACTCGCTTAAAATATCCTAATGTTAAAAGTTCACTTTATTATCAGCTTTATAAGCGATATTTGGAACTCTCGGCTTTAGCTGAGAGTGTTTCATAGAAATCGCTGGAATCAAGATTGTTCGTTCACGATATTTGTTGCTAGATTGAGAATCTTCGCCTAGCTCCATAAGTGGTGGAGGTTATGGTGATATTGCGGTGATTCAGATGTTTTCATGATATGGTTTCTGCTTTTATCTCCTGGCGATAAGCTATAGTTAAAGCTGGTGATTGAGCCAAGTGATTTGGCGTTTGGCATAATGTCGTGCTCTTATGCATGCTAATTTTTTCATTTGCTCGAGACAGTATGATCTTGTCAGATATAGTAATATTTCCTTTGCTCCGATTGCGTTAAAAATAGGGAAGTTGTTTATATTATTTTCTCCTATCTTTTTTATCAAATTTTGGACTTCTTCAATTGCTCCGTTTTTTAACATATTTTCAAAACGTATCTCAATGCGCT
Organism: Holosporales bacterium; assembly: GCA_031260085.1. Classification (GTDB taxonomy): domain Bacteria; phylum Pseudomonadota; class Alphaproteobacteria; order RUG11792; family RUG11792; genus JAIRKP01. The sequence goes on from JAIRKP010000042.1 coordinate 923, forward strand.
TATATAATTCATCTCGATCTATTTTCATTAAATGTATTTCAAAATTAACGTTGCTGATAAACTTTTTCTTAGGTTCTTTGAAAAATTCTAAAATTGATTTTCCAGTCTCAATCAAAACTTCATATGCTCTAATCATCTGCCTATGCTTATCCCTAGTAATAATTTCTTTTAAAGATTCACTATTTTGGTAAACAATAGAACATAATTGTTCATAATTCGTTTTTGATAATTCAATCGCTTTAGTTCTGTTTTCTTCGCTAATCTGAGGGAGATACGAAATCCCATTTATGAGCGTATTAATGTAAAATCCTGTTCCGCCTGTCAAAATGGGTATTTTCTTTTCAGCGAATGTTTCATTTATAGCAGCCGCAGCTAATCGTGCCCAAGATGCTGCATCCGTTTTTTCGTTGTAATTTCGGTATCCAAACAATTTGTGTTTTATTAAATTTTGATCTTCCTCAGAAGGATGAGCAGTCAATATTTTTAAATCTTTATAAATTTGTAAGCTGTCAAAATTAATTATCTCCCCATCTAATTCTTTCGCTAAATTTATGGCATATTTTGTTTTACCAGATGCAGTTGGGCCAATAATTACTATCGCTTTTTTCATATATTTAATTTTTCGATATTCGAATTATTTTCAACTATTTCTTTGATTCTCTTATTCGAGATATGAGTATAAATCTGCGTTGTAGTTATGTCTTCATGTCCAAGCAGCTTTTGAATAGTTAAAAGGTCCGCACCTCGAGATAATAAATGAGTTGCAAAAGCATGGCGAATGACATGTGGAGAAATCTTTGTTGGAGCAACGCCAACCTCAATTGCTATTTTTTTTAATAGCTTAGCAAATCCTTGCCTTGTCATATGACCTTCTTTTGCTGGCGAAGGAAAAAGAAAATCGGTTATATTTTCTGATTTTATGTAATCGCTAATAACTTGAATAGCCAGATTATTTAGCGGGATTAATCTCTCCTTTTTTCCTTTCCCTTTTATTAACAGCATATATCTGTTTGTTTCTTCATCGTAAATCAAATTATTTTTCCGCAAAGACACCAATTCAGAAACTCGCAGCCCACCGCCGTATAATATATGCAACATTGTATTCAATTTTAAGAAATTTTTGCTCATCTTAGATTCAAAATAAGAAAATAGAGACTCCATTTCAGATTCAGAAAGTATTTTCGGCAAGAGCTTTTTATGATTTTTTAGCTTCAGATTTATAGTTGGATTTGTTTTTGTAATTTTTTCGTCATACAAAAACGAGAAAAATTGTCGTAAAGCTGATAGATTTCTAATAATCGAGGAGTGCTTGAGATTAGAATCTCTTAAATACCCCGCGTATTCTTCTATTTCGGAACATGAAGATTCCAGTGTATATCCAGCATTGAAAAACTTTAGCACATCGTTTTTATATGAATTTATGCTATTCATAGATAAATTCCTGTCTGCAGCCAACATCTCTTCGAATCTTTCAATAAGCATATCAATGCGCATAGCGGTTTTTTTCATAGATCGATATGAAATTGTACAAATTAAAGGTCTAGCTTGACAAGCATTAGAATCTGCTTTTAAAGTCTCCAGGGCGCGAGTATGGTATAAAAATTATACCATGCTCGCGCTATCAGTCTGTCAAGGATCACTTCGTTCTCCTCCTTGACAGACTCCCCCGGCAAGCTATGATGCAATGAATTACGAAAGTTGTGAAAGCCGAGGGATTGGAGCTGGACGAGCTCTATACACAATTTGGGAAATCTTATAATTCAGTGCTTGGACATTACCTGGCAAAATTGCAAAGAAAGGACAAGTACGCCAGCAAAATACCTTTAGTTGTTAATGTCTAAAAGAATTCCCTAGTTAGAAAATTTTTGATTGTTGGCCTCCGCCCGAGGCGCGATTATGATAAATCAAAGATTTATCGCATTTGTTCTCTGCTTTCTGTGATTCTAATTGGATACCTGACCGTAACCTCTTTTTGGAAATCTTGAGATTTCTCAGTATGCCTTATACAAAGCTAAGGTTAACTTAACCTTACAGCTGATAAAGTAATAAGTATTATTGATTTTCACTGCCACAGTATGGGGGCGACTACAATATCGGTCTGTCAAGGAGGAGAACGAAGTGATCCTTGACAGACTATCAGCGCGAGTATGGTATAATTTCTATACCATACTCGCGCCCGGGTGTAGCGGCAACTATTCTATTGCCGCGGTTTAGGTTGTCAATGCTGAACTTTCTAAATCTATTTTGCGTGATAATTATATGATTAGTGTGATAGAATAAATAATAATAATTAAAGAAATTGCTTTACGGTGGATATAAATAGTTTAAAAGTGTTGTGCACTTCGCTTCCTGGGAGATATGCGATTGCGTTATTTAATGAGGGTAAGAAGACAAACTGTTTAGAAGAAATTATAAATAATTTTAAAAATATGGATACGTTTTTTAAGAAAAATCCAGCATTAAGAAAACTTTTAACAAACGGTTGTCTTAATGAAAAAGATATAAAAGCAAGCTGGATAGCGCTTGGTCAATATCTGTCATTCTGCCCCGTGTTTTTAGCCTTAATGCGAAATGTGGTGAAAAACAAAAGATTTAATATAATAAACATGATAAAACACATTTATAACATTGCATTTACAAAATATAAGAATAAACGAAATGTTGTTATCTCTTCAGTTGTTGATCTTTTGCCCGAACAGAAGTTAAGATTAGAAAATATAATTAAAAAAGCTTTTAAAGAGAAATTGATTATTTCATATACAATTAGTGATAAAATTTTAGGAGGAATAAAAATTTCGTCTGAAGAGTTAGTTATTGATGCGTCTGTTAATATTCAAATTAGGCAAGTTTCGGATTTTATGAAAAAAATAAAGGTTGAAGAAAATGAAAATTAAAGCTGTAGAAATATCCAATATACTTCAAGAAAAAATCTCTGAGTTTTCCGCACATGTCGATGTTTCTGAAACAGGATACGTTTTATCAGTCGGAGATGGAATAGCAAGGATCTTTGGTTTAGAGAACGTCAGATCTGGAGAATGGGTGGAAATTATCTCTTCTGAAACAGGAAAATCTATACGAGCTATCGCAACTAATTTAGAGGCCGATAACGTTGGGGTAATAATAGTCGGCGATGATTCAAAGGTTAAAGAAAAAGATCTAGTAAAAAGAACATATCACATTGTTGACGTTAATGTTGGAATGGGGTTGCTTGGGAGAGTTGTTGACGCATTGGGAGAGCCGATTGATTCTGACGAGCCAATATCCAATGTTCAAAAATATAATCTAGAAAATCCAGCTCCAGGGATTATCGACAGACAGTCAATTTGCGAACCATTATTAACAGGAGTGAGAATTGTCGATGCTCTTTTCCCAATAGGCCGAGGGCAAAGAGAATTAATAATCGGGGATAGACAAACCGGTAAAACAGCTATTGCAATCGACGCGATTATAAATCAAAAACAATATAACGATTTATTGCCAGCGGAAGAAAAAGTTTATTGTGTATACGCCGCGATAGGGCAAAAAAGATCAACAGTTGCGAGAATTGTCAAAACTTTAAAAGATTATGGCGCAATGGATTACACGATAATCGTTGCGGCGACTGCATCTGATCCGGCATCCATGCAATATTTAGCCCCATATACGGCTTGCTCAATAGGAGAGTATTTCAGAGATAATGGGATGCATGCCTTGCTAATTTATGATGATTTAACAAAACATGCTGTGGCATATAGGCAGATTTCGTTATTGTTGAGAAGGCCGCCTGGGCGAGAAGCATTTCCTGGCGACATTTTTTATTTACACTCAAGGCTTCTGGAAAGAGCAGCCAAGCTATCCTCTGAAAAAGGGGGAGGTTCGCTGACTGCTCTGCCTATTGTCGAAACTCAAGCTGGAGATGTTGCGGCATATATCCCTACTAATATAATTTCAATTACAGATGGGCAACTGTTTTTGGAATCTGATTTGTTTTATAAAGGTATAAGGCCAGCTATCAATATTGGAATATCTGTAAGTCGCGTTGGGTCTGCGGCTCAAACAAAAGCAATGAAAGCCGTTTCTGGAAACATCAAAATAGAAATGGCTCAGTATACAGAACTTTCTTCTTTTTCTCAATTCAGCAGTGATTTGGATGCATCAACTAAAAAGTTATTAGATAACGGCCAAAATGTATTAGAAATATTAAAACAATCCCAGTATAGCATATTAAAGAATTCAGAGCATGTTGTGATTTTATATGTTGTCACTCAAGGATATTTATCTGATATTAATGTTAAGGATGTTAAAGATTTCGAACACGACATATTAAAGAATTTGGCTGCAGAGACTGATATTTTGAATAAAATAGATAATTCCTCCATTCTTACAGATGATATAAAAACTGAACTCGATAAATTTATAAAGAAATTTAAAACGCAGTGGCAGTATTTCAAATTGAGATGATATGTAATGGAAAATTTGAAAATTATAAAAAATAGATTAAAAACAGTAGATACTATAATAAAAGCAACTAATGCTATGAAAATTGTTTCAACCGTTAAGTTATCAAGGCTTAACAATAAGAATAAGTTTTCTAATGATTGTTCAAATATTATATTGGATATGCTGAAAAGAGTTATAAGAGAAAGTATTTTTATTCAAGACTTTGAAAATAATATTTGGTTTAAAAGAAATTCAGGAAAAACATTGGTTATTGTTTTATCGACCGATCAAGGGTTTTGTGGATCGTTTAGTCAAAATATCATAAACCTCGCCAATAACGTTATAAAAGATAATCCAGAGCCGTATATTGAGGTGTTTGGGAAAAAAGCAAATGCAATGAAGCAAAGCAATATTGTTGAAGATAAGTTCGATATAAAAGCTTTTGCAAAGTTAATTGCGGATTTAGCTTATGATTATATTATTAATAAAGGAGTTTATAAATTATTTGTAATAAGCAGCGAGTTCAAAAATGTTTTAGTGCAAAAACCAAAATGTTCGCAAATTTTTCCAATAGAAATCGATAATCAAACAAATGAATACCTAAAAATTGAATGTAATATTTATCATTTGCTTGACGATCTTTTATACGAATATTTGCTAAAATTTTTCACCGGTTGCATTACTGAACATTTATTTTCAGAGCTTTCTGCTCGAGTTATGGCTATGGATCATTCCGTAAAAAATGCCAAAAATATGTTAGATGAACTTCGTATTTTATATAATAGAATACGACAAGCAAAAATTACTCAAGAATTAACTGAGATTGTTTCAAGCGTTGAATGTGTGCAATAAAAAATAAGAGGCTATTATGCGTAAAGTTATAAAGAATGAACAGAAAATTTTAAAACAAAAACAAGAGAAGTCAGAATCAGGTATCGTAACACAAATAATCGGAGCTGTGGTTGACGTTCATTTTGACGATACTTTGCCTTCAATTTTTACTGCGTTAAAACTGAAAGTGAATAATACAGAAAAAAGTAGTCTACAATTTAATGTTGAATCTCAAGAAGACCTGCATAATCCTGACAGATATATAACTTTAGAAGTTGTTCAACACATCGGAGAACGAACTGTCAGAACAATTGCTATGTCTTCAACAGATGGAATTGCCCGAGGGATGGAGGTTATCAATACGAAAGCTCCAATCACAATCCCAGTTGGGCGAGCAACATTAGGCCGAGTATTAAACGTTACGGGCGAACCAATAGATCATGGCGGTCCACTTGAAACAGATCATTATTGGCCAATACACAGAGATGCTCCCGAACTTCCCCAGCAATCCACGAGAACTGACATATTAACGACAGGGATAAAGGTCGTCGACTTGTTAACTCCATATATCAAAGGCGGGAAAATAGGGCTATTTGGCGGCGCTGGCGTGGGGAAAACCGTCCTCATTATGGAGCTAATTAACAATATAGCGAAAAAACACGGTGGATTTTCAGTTTTCGCAGGAGTAGGCGAACGCACCAGAGAGGGAACTGATTTATTTCAAGAGATGATTTCATCCGGAGTTAATAAGAGACCTGGCGAGGCAGGCTCCAAGGCTACTTTCGTTTATGGGCAAATGAACGAATCTCCCGGAGCTCGAGCACGAATTGCTTTGACAGGGTTGACTATGGCCGAATATTTTAGAGATTCTGAAGGTCAAGACGTTTTATTTTTCATAGATAACATTTTTAGGTTTACCCAAGCCGGATCCGAAATCTCAACCCTGCTCGGAAGAATACCTTCCGCAGTCGGATATCAACCGACATTGGCATCCGAAATGGGAACACTGCAGGAAAGAATTACCTCGACAATAAATGGCTCAATTACGAGTATACAGGCTATTTACGTTCCCGCTGATGACATAACGGATCCATCCGCAGTAACTTCCTTTATACACCTTGATGCCACGACAGTTTTGAGCCGCCAGATTGCCTCCTTCGGAATCTTCCCAGCCGTTGATCCTCTCGAATCAACTTCGCGAATATTAGACCCAACAATTGTCGGCGAAGAGCATTATGAAGTGGCCCGAAAAGTTCAGTATATATTGCAATCATTTAAATCTCTTCAAGATATAATAGCAATTATCGGCATGGATGAGCTTTCCGAAGAAGATAAATTGATAGTTAGTCGAGCAAGGAAAATCAGACAATTTCTCTCCCAGCCGTTTCAATCCGCCGAAAATTATACAGGTCGAAAAGGAGTATTCGTCGATCTAAAAGACACAATAGCGGGGTTTAAAGCAATAGTCAACGGAGAAGTCGATCATATACCCGAAGTTTTGTTTTCCTTTAAAGGAACAATCGAAGACGTCTTGCAAGCTTATGCGGCAAACGAGAACTAACTCACCTATTATAACCACGCTTTACTTGAGTACCCAGGGGTGCTATGAAAATAAATTTACGTAATAATCCACGGAAATGCTTTATAAGGAAGATAAGAAAGAAGGTGCATAAGATAGTATTTTTCTTAAGTGCAAAAAGAGGTATTTCCTGGCATGACAGGACACTTTCCTCCTTCTGTATCTGATCTGTATTTTCCGCCTTAATAAAGCCTGCCAAACAAGGGAGATACAGGATTATTAATGACATTATTTTTCTTCTAAACAACGTGTACTCGTGCAGGTTTTTGTCTTCATGACTAAGATCCATTATTCTTTTTTTGGTCCATTGTTCGCGTTATTAATATACAGATATTACTTTAATCTCAATAGAGGTATTATTTTTTTTGCTCACAACTAGCAAAATCAACAACCCAACGCCTTTTACAGACTATGAATGGTATGCTCTGTGGCTGCAACAACTCTATTGAGGCTAGTTCAATGCTATGGAACGTAATAAATCAAACTAATGATAACACCCATAGAACCATATGTTTAGAAAAGAAAGA
>JAIRKP010000050.1 GCA_031260085.1 Holosporales bacterium
TATAATTAATGTACGATTTATAAAATGACGTTTTTGTATGTTTAAAAAAATATTCTCTTCTATTGTGGCTTGCTTTTCTTTTTGGAAAGGGTTTATTGTTGCAGACAATAAAGGCAAATTTTTAAAAGATAACTCAAGCTCATTGATGCTTCAGCTCATAGTTATTTTGGCAACCTTTCTTTCTATTTTTATATTATACAGCGCATTAAAACCAGCGGTTAGAGGTGCGTGTAGGGTTATCCTTCAGTCTGATGATGATCTTATGTCTGTATTTAGAGGCCGAGTAGTTGGAGTTGAAGCAAAAAAAGTAATAAAGGGAACAACTCTTCGGGAAGTTAAATCAATCGGATCTTTAAAAGCTAACGATGAAGTTGTATTAAAAGTCGAACTTCCAACTGCCAAAATTCAAGATATAAAGTTTAAGGAAGGTTCATTTGTAAATAAAGGAGATGAACTAATAGTCTTTGAAGATGACTATTACAGATCAGAAACAGCAAGACTAGAGGCGCAATATCAACTAAGAAAAGCGGAATTTGAGCGTGCGAAGAGGCTTTATGATCAAAAAGCAGGATCTCAAAAAACGTATGATGAAGCTATTGCTCAAATGAACGAAGCAAAGGCTCAGCTTGATGGAGCTAAGTTTCAATTATCCAAAACGGTTATAAAAGCTCCATTTGACGGCATAATAGGCATTATGAAGGTCTCGAAAGGTAGCATAGTTCAACAACACACGGAGCTTGTTAATATCGTTGACAGTTCAATTGTTAAGGTCGAATTTATGGTTGCTGTGAAATATATCGAAGATATCGCCGTTGGGCAGGATGTTGATATAGCTGTCGATGCATTTAAAGATAGGGTATTTTCAGGAGTTGTCGATGCAATTGATTCAGAAGTCGATGTAAAGAATCATAGTATTTTAGTCAGAGCCGTTATTCCAAACCAAAGCGGAGTTTTAAAACACGGTATGTTTGCTAATGTCAAATTAGTCACTGGAGAGAAAAGCGACGCAATCCTCATAGATGAAGATGCATTAGATAGAGACGGGGCTATAGAATTTGTTTGGTGTATTGATGAAAAAGGACGCGCATATAGAAAAAGAGTCTTGACAGGTGCTAAAGATGCAAATGGAATTGAAATTTTAGACGGATTAAAAGAAGGAGATATAGTTGTCGTTGCTGGGCAATTGAAGCTGACTGATGGAGTTCCTACTAAAATTCTCAATAAAAAAGAAATTGATGGAGCTAGCGATAATTCAGAAAGTGATGATAAAAATGAATCATCAAGCGAAGAATCTAACGCTGAAGATTCTGATAATGACTCTGAGGGAAAAAAGGACGAGCAAAAGGATGAAGCTGATTCAGATAACGAAGAAAAGAATTCGGATAATGCTCAAGAGCAAAAAACCAAAGATGATGAAGAAGCTTCTCCCAAAGAGGAGGCAGTTCAATGAAATTATCAGAAGTTTGCATAAATAGACCTGTTTTTGCATGGGTTCTTACATTAATAGTAATTTTGCTCGGATTAGTTACCGGTTCTGAATTGTCGATAAGACAATATCCTAAAATAACAAAAAATCACATAACAGTAAAAATAACATATTCCGGAGCTGGGCCGGAAATTATGGAAAATCAAGTAACCAGGATTACTGAAGAAGCTGTCGCTGGGATAGAAGGTATTGAAGCTATTGAGTCGAAAAGTGAAAGCGAAACAAGCGAAGTTTCAATGGAAATCGCTGAAGGGAAGGATTTAGAATCAGCTACAAACGATATCAGAGACAGGCTAAGCAAGTGGGCTGATAAATTCCCAGATCAAGCGCAAGAACCGATATTGACAAGAGCTGGCTCTAATGAAAAGCCAATAATTACCTTGGCCCTTGTTAGCAAAACTTTAAAAGATAGCGATTTATATACTTATGCAAAAAATGAAATAAGTCATACTTTTGAATCCGTTCCTGGAGTCGCCCGAATTGATACGTATGGCGCCGGAGACTATCAGATGACTATTTCTCTTGATCCGCAAAGAATGTCTTTTTATAAACTCACTGTTGTGGATGTTGTTAATGCTATATTTCGCCAAAACGTAGAAAGCCCTGCTGGAAAAATAGTAAATAAGGACAGAGAATATGTTATAACAACAGTCGCAGATGTCCAAACTTCTGAAGAATTTGATAATATTCCGATTGTGAATAAAGCGAAGAATATCATCAGATTGCGAGATATAGGCCAGGCTAAATTAGAGAAAAGTGATAAGAAAGTTATATCGAGGTTTAACGGAGAGAAGGTTGTTAGTTTAGCTGTGATCTCTCAATCTTCAGCCAACCCTATCCAAGTCGCTCGAGAAATAAAATCAAAATTCGATGAAATAAAAAATCATCTTCCTGCCGATGTAAAGCTTTGCATTGCATACGATAGTACAACATTTATAGAACGCGCTTTAAATGAAGTATATCTCACTATTTTTGAATCTGTGTTACTTGTTGTTTTTGTCGTTTTTATCTTCCTGAGATCTCTGCGGGCTGCCATTATTCCGCTCATAACAGTCCCCATTTCTTTGATCGGAGCTTTGTTTTTTATGTATTTATGTGGCTTTAGCTTGAACAACATGACATTAATGAGCATGGTTCTGGCGATAGGGCTGGTCGTTGATGATGCGATTGTTATTCTCGAAAATATATATAAACATATGGAAAAGGGACTTTCCCCTATAAAAGCTGCTATAGATGGAACAAAAGAGGTAAGTTTTGCTGTGATAGCTATGACGTTGACACTATGTGCTGTCTATGCCCCAGTAGCCTTAGCCCAAGGCTTAACTGGAAAATATCTAAAAGAATTTTCAATAACATTAGCGGGCGCTGTTTTGCTGTCTGGATTTATTGCTTTGACTCTTTCTCCAATGATGTGTTCACGAACGCTTGTTGATGAAAGTAAGGTAAAAAGATCTAATAACTTATTACAATCGTTTATAAAAAAGTTTGATGCTTCAAATTTAATAAAAAGAGTTGAAGAAAAGTATTCAGAATTGTTATCCAAATCATTGAAAAATAGAAAGCATGTAGTTATTTTTGCGTTTATTTTTTCTGCATTTGGTTATTTTGTTTATTACTTCATGCCAAGTGAACAATTCCCTGCCCAAGATATGAAAATGATCATGTATGACGGGCATGCTCCGCAAACGTCAACTTTAAAATTTACCCAACGTTATGTCGATGCTATAGATAAAATCATTGGCGAAAATTCCGAAGTTGAATCCAGGCATTACACAATAACAAACCCAACATTCGAAGGCTTTATTTTATTAAAAGAAAAATCGGACAAATCAACTGATGAAATATTAACTGACATAGAAAATCGTGCCGCTGCAGTTGCTGGCATTGACGTGAAATTTAGTTCTGGTCGGTCTGGTTCTGACGATTCTTCCAAAATGGTATCTTTTGTCGTTAGGGGCAACAAATCTCACAGAGAACTAAGAGAGCTCTCAGGCAATTTAATAAGAGAAATCTATGCGAGTGGAATCGTTAAAAATATGAGATCATCATCCAAAAACGAAGCTGAAGATTATATAATTGAAGTTTTAAAAGATAAGGCGAGCGCTCTTAACATAGAAACAAAGGCAATATCAGATATTATCGCCTGGCTTTTGCAGGGTAAACTTGCAACTAAGTTCAAAAAAGACAATAAGATGTATGATGTTAAAGTGGAGATAGATGAAAATTACAAACGTTCTCCAGATCAAATAACAGACATATATGTGAAATCAACAACCGATCGCGAAGAAATCTTAATTCCTTTAGCTGAGTTAATAAATGTTCACGCACGCTCTGGCCCAGTCTCTATCCAGAGATATAACAGAACCCGAGCAAATACGGTCTTGGGTATTTTGTCAGATAACTCATCCCTAGGAGAATCTATTTCGGTTATCAGAGATTTAGCAAAGAAAACATTGCCAGAAGATGTTTTCGTAGATTTTATAGGAGAGACAAAACGTTTCTTAACAGAATCAAATACAATGTTTTTGATTTTCATGTTGGCTTTAAGTTTTATATATCTTGTTATGGCTGCACAATTCGAAAGTTGGAAAGATCCTTTTATAATTATGTTGACCGTACCGTTAACATTAGTCGGCGGAGTCTTGACTTTAGCATGTCTTAAAACGGGAACTATTAATATGTTCTCTAATATAGGTTTTTTGACTTTAATAGGACTTATAACAAAACATGGGATATTAATTGTTGATTTCGCAAATAAGTTAGTTGAACAAGGTAAAAATTATGAAGACGCAGTAAAAGAAGCCGCAAGCCGACGCCTTAGGCCTATTTTGATGACGACATTTGCGATGATTTTAGGCGCACTTCCTCTGGCATTTGCACAAGGAGCCGGCAGCGAAATCCGTATTCCCTTGGGAGCCGTTATATCGGGCGGTATGACTATTGGTACTCTATTTACGATTTTTATAGTGCCAGTGTTTTATACATACATCACTAAGAAAAAATCGAGAAAACGTTGACATATGCAAAAATCAGATATTAATTGCGCCTGAAAAGCTAAATTTTTTGGCTAGATTTTTTTAATAAGAGAAAATGATGCGCAGCAAAGTTTAAAAAAGCCATAATTTTCAAGTTTATGCAATAGAGGCCAAGCAATGGTTTCCCCCCTCGGCTAAAGCCGAGAGTACCAAATACCGTTTACAAAGCAGATTAAATATTAGATTCATTAACAACAAAGTATCCTCTTACTATAGATGTTGTCCCAAGTATCTCTTTCTTAGAACCTCATATTCTTGGCGCAAATTCCCTACTACTATTCTCCTTTATATGCTGCACATATCTCCCTTATCAAATCTCTATATCTATTAAACCACTTTCGAAACTGATGATAGAGTCATAAGATTGTAGAAGATCGCGATCAAGTTGAATCGTAATCCAAACCTCCGTCTTCTGTTTCTATATTTTTCATTGTAAACAGTATAATAAAC
>JAIRKP010000052.1 GCA_031260085.1 Holosporales bacterium
AGTGTTTCAGAAGAGTATGTACTAGATATGATAAAACAGCTTCTTCTTATATTTCATGTTGGTATATAGCTTCCTTTTTCATATTACTGAGATAAAATATTTTTCCTAACAGGACCTAGCTAATAGTACCTTTTGTATGTGCGGTTTATTTTTTGCTTAGTGCGAAAAAAATCGAAGATTTTCAAAACATCCCCGGAGCATGACTACTCTAATTCAAGATTTATTGTATCCACGTCTACATTAAGTCTTCTCGGTTAAAAATTCTATTTTTAAGCGAGCATTTTCTAATTTATCTTCGCAGAATTTTCGAAGCTCAGAGCCACGTTCAAATGCTTTGACTGCATCATCTAGAAGTAATTTACCCTCTTCCAATTTCTTTATTATTTCTTCAAGTTCGCAAACTGCTTGCTCAAAAGACATATCATTAACTTTTTCCATTAAATATTTCCTTACTTCTCAGTTTCCATTTCTATAAATTCGTTTTTAAATAACGAAAAAGCTTTGTTAACACCTATTCTTTTCTTAATATCTGAAATTAACGTATTCAGCGCTTCGTTTTTTAATTTTATATTTTCCAATAGCGCTAACGCTTTTTCTAGATCCCCGTTAGAAGTGGTAGCTACTGCTTCTTCGTATAAACTTTTATCTTCAATATCTTTGGAAGCGGGCGCTTCTTTCTCATCAATTTTTTTAATCTTTATTGCGTCCATGATTTTTTCTTTTATTATTCTTTTCTGTTTTTCCCAAAATCCTTCCTCAAAAGCTAAATTAAATAACGATGAACCTATCGCTGCAATGTCTTTTTTTAACGCCGAGAGAGATTTTACTTCTATAGATTTGAACTTCAATAGCTCGCTTACTGATGGGTATTTTTTCATATCTATTTTAGATTCATAGGATTCCAAAAACGATTCAAATGGTATGCCGTCCTGTATGAGATTATTTAGAGATACAATAAAATCAGATTTTTCAGAATTTAACTTTTTTAACATATCGTCTACATTCTTTGAATTGTTAACATGAAATTCTTCTTTTATTATTGCTAAATCATTTTGAATCGAAGCGATGTTTGTATAAACGTGAACTAGATTCTCCTTTGTTGATTTAAAATCATCTTTTATAGTATTAATGGAAGACTCTATTTCAGAAACTGAATCGAGAATTCCCTTGACTTTATTGTTTAATACATTATAGCCATCAAGTATTTCTTGAACTTTGCGGTCTTGATAATTAATAAACCCTTTGATAACAATAATTGATGATAATATAGATATTATAGCGCTAAAGAATATAACATATCCAATTTTTTTATTAAACAATTCTTCAGTAAAGTTGAATTTCTTACGATTTGATGATGACGAATCTGGTAGTAATTTAGAATTTTTGTTGTTTTCAGTTTTATTTGCAGTATTCATAATTTCCCTTCAATAATAATCAATTTTCGCTTTGTATAATATTAGTATATCATAGCAGTTATAATTAATCATTATTTTCATTCTTCGATATTATGAAATACTTTCTGTACATCGTCGTTATCCTCTAGTGTTTCTATTAATTTCACCAAAGTTTCTTTAGCACTTTCAGAACAATTTATATAATTTTTAGGAATCCAAATCAATCCAGACTCAATAGGATCTCCAAATTTTTTTACAAAATCGTCCCTGACAGAAGAAAATGCTTCGACGTTTGTAATAACTTCAACAATTCCATCACCAAGATCGTCAACGTTATCCGCTCCTGAATCTATGGCAAATTCGAAAGCTTTATCAAACCCGCCGGATATGTTTTGATAAATTAAATGCCCAACTCTTTCGAATGAAAAAGAAACACTCCCAGATTCCCCAAGACTTCCGCCATATTTTGTAAATATAGACCTAATCTCAGATGCTGTTCTATTTCTATTGTCGGTTAGTCCCTCAACAATAATAGCAACACCTGATGGGCCATACCCTTCGTATCTAACATCTTCGAAATTAGACGAATCGTCATTACCATGAGCTTTTGAGATGGCTCTGTCTACGTTATCTTTTGGCATATTATTTTCTCGAGCTAAAGATAGCGCTGCCCGCAATCTCGGATTTGCAGTAGCGTCTGTTCCGCCCAATTTAGCGGCCACCGTTATTTCCCTTGCTATTTTTGCAAAAGTTTTTGCTCTTTTTGCATCTTGAGCTCCTTTTCTATACATTATGTTTTTAAATTGAGAATGTCCCGCCATAAAACAACAAAATAAAAAAGAACACTATTATTTATTATAGCAACTTAGTTAATTTTTGTCTATGCGCAGGCAACACAAGCCCAGATGTTAATCGATGTGCCCAAAAAGCCTTTCGCTTTTTGGGCCACATGCTGGGCGTGAGTATGATATAATAATTATATCATACTCACGCCCTTAGTCTGTCAAGGATCACTCCGTTCTCCTCCTTGACAGACTATATAATAGGATAATATGATTTTCCATATTAAAACAATAACACACGAATAATATAATAGATTATGAAGGGTATAACAGATATCCGTTTATGGTACGATGCTAGGCCATAAATCGCGCCCCAGGTGGATTGCAAATCTTCGATTT
>JAIRKP010000070.1 GCA_031260085.1 Holosporales bacterium
AATAAATTATACCATACTCGCGCCAATAGTCTGTCAAGGATCACTTCGTTCTCCTCCTTGACAGACTATGCGCTAATCTCAATTTCAGATTAAGACACAAGGTATTGCATATTTGAAAATCAAAGATTTTCACCTCATCTGAACAATCTATACGCCTAAGTACATTACAGTTTCAGTATCTTCATATAAGTTTTGAAAGAAGTCTATTAACTAAATCTTGAACAGTTTGTACAATTTCATATTCATTATAAATGCCTATTTCTTTGCCCTTTAGATATATTTTTGCTATTTTAGGTTTAAATCCAAAAACTCCGATATCAGCTTCTTTCGCTTCTCCAGGGCCATTGACGACACAGCCTAAAACAGAGATATTTAAATTCTTTTTGACGTTTTCCAAAGCTTTTTCTAATTCGTTTGAAATTTCTATCACATCAATTAAAGTTCGAGAACAAGTTGGGCAAGAGATAACATTAACGCTGTTATTTAAGAGTTTTAGGGATTTTAATATCTGTTTTCCAACTCTGATTTCATCTTCAATGCTGCTCGATAAAGAAACCCGGATCGTGTCTCCTATACTGTCTGCCAAGAGCGTTCCTATCGCTATTGATGATTTAATCGTTCCCGAAAACACGGGCCCTGCTTCCGTTATACCTACATGAAGGGGATAAGGTATGCTTGTTGAAAGTTTTCTATAAGCTGAAATTGTCGTTAAAACATCAGAGGATTTCACGCTAACTTTAAAATTAAAAAAATCTAAATCTTCGAATTTTTTGACATTCAAAATAGTACTTTCTATTAATGCATCAACATTTGGCTCTCCAAATTTATCTAAAATTTCTCTTTCGATAGAGCCAGAATTGATCCCTATTCTAATAGAAATATCATGATCTTTAGCTGATTTTATTATTTCTTTTATACCTTCATCGCCAATGTTTCCAGGATTTATTCTAACACAATGAGCTCTCGATTCAATCGCAGCTAAAGCTCTTTTATAATTGAAATGAACATCCGCAACGATGGGAAGCTCCGATTGTTTTATAATTTCTTTTAATGCAATGCATGATTCTTCAGTGGGGCAGGAGACTCTTATTATATCGCAGTCTAAACTTGTAGCTTTTTGAATTTGAGCAACAGTTGATTTGATATCCTCTGTTTGAGTATTCGTCATTGTTTGGACTGAAATGGACGCTCCTGCTCCTATTTTTACGTTTCCAACACGTATTTGTTTTTCAGATGACATCTTTTTTATTAGCTTTTTTTATATTGCTGTTGACATAATATTGTTGAACCATGCTGAAGATATTGCTAATTGTCCAATAAATTACAATGCTTACTGGAAATGATGCACAAATGTATGTAAATAAAATAGGCATGATTAACATCATGTTTTCTTGAATTTTCATCTCTTGAGTTTTTTCAATATTTTTCTTGCCGCCACTAGCGCTTGATAGTTTCTGTTGTATAAGCATTGTTATTCCCATGATGAGCGGCCAAACGCCTATTTTTAAAAACCCTGGCAAATCCCAATCTATAAGACCAAAAAGATTAAAAATATAAAGACTGTCGGGCGCAGATAAATCATGAATCCAGCCGAAAAGCGGAGCATGGCGCATTTCGATACTGATGAAAAAAACTTTATATAAACAGAAAAATATAGGCGCTTGCAAAATCATTGGCAAACATCCAGACATTGGAGAAACTTTTTCCCTCTTATAAAGAGACATTATTTCTTGGTTCATTCTCATTTTGTCGCTTCCATACATCTTTTGAAGTGCGACTATTTTGGGTTGAATTTCTCTCATCCTGCCCGCTGATTCAAATGACTTCTTAATAAGAGGATATGTAATAATTTTAAATAGTAATGTTAACAATAATATAACAAGTCCCATATTAGAAAATAAACTCGCCAAAAAATCCATAAGATATACTAGAGGCTTAGTTATCATAAAAAACCATCCGAAGTCTATAGTCATTTCAAATTTATCAATACCTAAATTGTCTGCATAATTTTTCAATACGTTTATATCTTTAGGGCCAGCATAAAGCGCGTGTTTCAGTTCAATAGCTTTATTTTCGGGGATTGTTATATAAGATTTAGTATAAAGGGAAATTTTATATGAATCATCTCCAATTTTAGAATAACTAACTGCAGAGGCATCATCATAATTTAATATGGAACAAAGCCAATAAATATCGGTATAGCCTATCCAGTTGCAATTTCGTATCACCTCTTTGTTCTCTATCTTAGAGTATTTTACTGCACATACATTTGTATGTTTGCGTTCTGCATTATCTTTCTTATAGTTATAGATCAGTCCTTCATGCACAACTGCGTAATTATTGCGAATAGGCTTGGTCCTTACTAAATTTACTATTTTAGATATAGATATGTCTTTATTTGATCCGTTTATTATTCTATCTTTTATCGTTACAACGTATCCATCGTCAAGAGTGATTGACCTTTCAACGATCAAGCCATTTTGTGTTTTTGTTTGTATGACGGCCTTATTTGCATTATTTTCTATTATTGACCAAACTGTATCGTCTGAAATGTTGTCATCGTTGGTTTTATCTTTATAATTTATAGCGTAATAATATTCAGAATCTGTTCCTTTATGCGTCAACAACATAACTTCAGCACTGTTTTCTTGAGTGCTCTGTTTATACTTCTTTAGTGTTATTTCGTCTAATATTCCTCCGTTTAAATTTATTGCAACAATAAAATTTGAATTTTCTATAAAAATTCTTGAAGCTTCTTTCGCTAAGGGTTGAGCTGATTTTGCAGGCAAGTCTTTTTCGATGTTATCAGAATTATTTTCTGCCTCAATTTGCTCAGATGTAGTAACATTGTTGGAGTTCCCAGAAAAAAAATTATATAAAAACATAACAACTATAAATGCCAGTATGGCTATTATCATATTTTTTGTATTTTGTTCTTCATTATTAAATGCCATGCTAAAAACTCCTAAATTTTATGGGACAGGATCATAACCGAAGTTTGTATTTTTTTTAATTCCAGGTCTACACCTTATAATCCTCTTTAAAGAAATAAACATTCCTTTCCATGGGCCATATTTTTTTATTGCCTCGATAGAATATACAGAGCAAGTAGGGAAAAATCGACAACAAGGCCTTTTGAAAGAAAAAACGATCTGATATATTTTGATAAGGAGAATGAAAAAATTACTCACAACTTTCATTTTCACTAGCCCTTTTCATAGCCTTTTTAACACAATATAAAAAATCAGATTGCAAATCAGAAAACTTACAATCAACAGTATTTGAATTAGCAATAAAAACAAAACGATATCCAAATTTCAAAATTGGCACTGTTGCAAAGACAAGACTTCTCAATCTTCTTTTTGCTTTATTTCTTTTAACGGCCTTCCCGACTTTTTTGCTCGCAGTATATCCAACTGCTAGTCCTTCTCCGAATTTATAACATACCACACTGAGACGCTCTGTTTTTGCTCGAGAACCAAATTTACACGTTTTTAAAAATTCGGCCCTCTTCTTTATAGTAAAAAAAGGAACTAAGCTCATCGCTAAGTTACGCGCTTAACCTTTTTCTTCCTCTTGCTCTTCTTGCAGAAAGCACTTTCCTCCCACCGACAGTCTCCATGCGGCTTCGAAATCCATGCCTTCTCTTCTTAACCAAATTGCTTGGCTGATAAGTACGTTTCATAATATTACGTATAAAATCAAAACAATCTTGTTAATTATAGCATATCACAAAGCAGAGCAAAACATTAATTTATGTGTATACCAAATCCCTGTGCGATCTTTCTAAGGTCTCTAAAATCGGAGATTTTTAGGGCAAATCAAGATTATAAACTTCACGGGAAGATAAAATAATAATGAAAATATTAAAAATATATTAAAGCGCACGAATAAATATAAATAAATAATTTGCAAGTTATAATTAATTTAATTAGACTAATATTAGAACAATACTGCAATCTTATGAGAGGTTACAATGAACACACCAAAAACAACATACCTTTTCACTATAATGCTAGCATTTTTATCGAAAGATGCAATGGGAATGGCTCCTTCAGACCCTATACTAAATGAAGGACATCATGCAGAAACTCCCCTACCTTCTTTAATGGCAATAGCTCATGGAGAAGCCGATGCACTATATCACCGACTCTTTAGCATCGACGACAGGACAGCCGCCACAGAGGAGCAGATTGCAAGAGTAGCGCAAACCGCTCAAAGACAACAAAGGGAAGGGCAAGCGCTATACGCTATTGAAAAAGCAGCATACTTCGAAACATGCGACATAGTAGAGCAATTTCGTAACGAGATCCAACAACTGCTCTGCGCTAACCCCTTCCCTGAATTAGCTCTTCGACACAGGGCAGAACCCGAAGGATTGCATACTAGATTAGCCTGTTTTATAACCATTCCACGGGAGTTTTCCGAGATTTCCGAAAGAGTAGCGAAAATTGCAGGGATATCATTACATCGATTTAAAAGGGATTTAGGGCATAACAGCACTGCCCGAACTCTGTCTCAAAGTATCGAGCAAATGGAATTTCAAGGTCGGATGGCAATAAACATGATTCAAGCAATTTGCAAAATAGAGCTTAACAAACGCGACTGGACTATTCAAGAACAAATAGCCCGACTATTCGAGGCTATTCCACCGTCCAGTCACTGAAATTCGAGCTGTAATGATAAACGAACTTACTGGAGATGGTGCCCGACTCTGAAAAACCGTCAGGACGTAATAGCATTGCTTTAGGTTTAACACATGGTCATAGCTTTGAAAATGGATTTGGAACTAAGATAGCAGCCGTGTATCTTATGGAGAATACTCATCCCATACATACGGATTGTTATGTTGGAGATGTTGTAGCAGGATCTGGAAAAGAAAACGAAGAAGGATATGTTGCTACATCTAAATCCATTAAAAGAGACCTAAACTTAAG
>JAIRKP010000097.1 GCA_031260085.1 Holosporales bacterium
AACGCAATAAATAAGCTGGATGAAACGTAGCTAGTGTATCGATTCGTTTATAGCTATTATTTTTCCCCCTAAGTTTAGATATTGGTTCGTTCGTATTTAATAAAGATTTGACGGCAACTCCTCCCAAAAGCAGCAAAATTTTGGGATTTGTTAAGAGTATGTGTTCTTCGACATATGGCAGGCACAACTCTATTTCATCCGCAGACGGGGTTCTATTGCCCGGAGGGCGCCAAAAAACGATATTAGATATATAAACTTCGGCCCTTTGAATGCCTATTGCCGCCAACATATGATCTAAAAGTTTCCCACTTTGCCCAACGAATGGCTTCCCCTGTTCATCTTCCTCGTGGCCTGGGGCTTCTCCTATGATCATTATGTCTGAGCTCGGATCGCCATCTGAGAATACCGTATTTTTCGCCGTCTTTTTTAAATGACAATCTACATTCAAAATAGCTGTTTTTATGTCTTCAATAGTTTTAAATTTAGGAATTCGATCCGGTATAGATATGTTATACGATGATTTTTTTTCAAGTTTTAAAGAACTTTTATCAAAAAAAATGTAATCTATCCCAAAAGTTTTATACCATTTGGTAATATCACAAAAACAAGCTATCGCATTATTCGAGGTATTAGTCATGGAGAGTATTATAATACATGCTTTGGCAAAAGTAAACTTGTTATTAAGAATTTATGGAAAATCCGACAATGGTTATCACAGTATGCAAAGTATTTATGCATTTTTATTAGATGTTTATGATATTTTGATTTTTCATAAAAACAAAAAATTTTCAGAAAACTCCGCAAGAATTATTGGAGTTCCAAACGAAAAAAATTCTGTTATAAAAGCAGCTGAAATTTTAAGAAACAATTTTGACATGCCACTTCCTCACGTTGAAATAATTAAGCAAATTCCGATAGAAGCAGGCCTTGGAGGAGGTTCCAGCGATTGCGCGTGCTTCGTAAATGCTGTTTTCGATATTTGGAATTTCTCACGGCAAGCAAAATTGAAATATATAAAATTATTTGAATCATTGGGCGCTGATGCCTGTGTTTTTCTTCATAAATATTTTCTGAATATCAATTTTGTATACATAGCTGGGAATGGAATTGAAGGAGTTATCGAAAGTATAAATATCCCGGATTTAAATAATTGTTATTTGCTTATAGTGAATAATAATTTAGAACTTTCAACTAAAAAAGTTTTCGAAAATTATAGCAAAGACTTTAAAGAAAAAATAAATAAAAATGAAATAAATTTCAACATTATAACCCCAATTGAAAATTCTTTAGAGCAATCAGCAGTAGAGCTTGAACCTAATATTTCTAAGATATTGGAGGATATCGAAAAAACGCAACTCATATCTTTTGGAGTATCTGGTTCAGGCCCAACTTGCTTTGGAATTTTTTCGTCAGAGGAATATGCTATAAAAGCAAAAAGTTCCTTAGATCAAAAATACAACTTTGTAAAACTATCAAAAATAAGTATGTGAAGACACCACATGAAATCATTAGATTTTGGATACAATGTGGAACAATTGAAACTTTATTACCTCTTGAGTAATCGGAAATTATACCAAAATACTGCTAATGTTGGGTTGAGTATAGTATATCTCGTGCAAAGATTCTAAACTCTCATTTATTTTTGCATCTTGAATTTTTCACCCAATTACGCGGGGCTCTAAAACTATATAAAAAATACATCTCCTAATTCCACTTTTCAAGTATTAGAGCGTATAGTCTGTCAAGGAGGAGAACGAAGTGATCCTTGAAAGACTATTGGCGCGAGTATGGTATAATATCTATACCATACTCGCGCTCCGGTGCCTGAAAATTATATAATTTTCAGGCACTCCGATTGACATCATGTTGATGATAACTTATTATTCCGGCGCCGATCACGGCATGCGTCAGTTCATTGTATAAACAACAAACTTGCCCGGGAGTGACAGGGACTTTAGTGAGTTCCATTAGGGTTATAGAGATGGCATCGTTTGAAAACTTTTCAACTTGTGCTTGGATTTTATCACAAACTGATCTCAATTTAATCAGAGCTGTGAATTTTGAAGGCATATCAATTATCCAATTTACATTGTTAACATTGAGATTTATTTTATTGAGCGCTTCTTTGACATCTACAATGATTTCATTTTTTTGTGGATTAACTTCAACAACATATAGCGGATTGCTATGCGAAATCCCCAGCCCTTTTCGCTGGCCGACCGTATAGTTCGCTATACCTAAATGTTTTCCAATGATTTGCTGATTGTTTTTTAAAATCACATTTCCCGGCGCAAATAAATTAATATTTGTTGAATAATTTTTTAAAAAAGTCTTATAATCATTAGAAGGAATAAAGCAAATATCTTGACTATCTTTTTTCTTGAAATTATGCATGTTAAAAGATTCAGCGATTGCGCGTGTTTCGTTTTTACTCGCCATTTGGCCTAATGGAAAGCGCACGTATTTTAAATTGTTTTTTGAGACAAGTGACAAAAAATAACTTTGATCTCTTTTTTGACAAACTGCTTCAGTTAAAATAACGGAATCTCCTGCAACTTGAATATTGGCATAATGCCCAGTTGCCATTAAATCTGCTCCGTTTTCTTTGACAAAATTCAATAACAAATTCATTTTTATATCTCTGTTGCAAAATGCGCAGGGATTGGGCGTTAATCCTTGTGCATAATAATTTACAAAAGTTTCTATTATTTTTTCTTTGAATTGCTTTTTTATATCAAGAACAAAATGTTCAATGCCTAGCTTTTTACAGATAATTTGCGCATCTTCAATAGCTTGATCGCAATTATCATGGATTTTCATCGTAACGCCAAAAATATTGAAGCCTTCTTTTTGCAAAAGAGCAGCAGTGACGGAGGAATCGACTCCTCCAGACATCGCAACTCCATATATTAGCTTGCTCACACTTTACCCTTTTTTATGTAATAATATGCTATCTTTATGCCAACAAATATTATAAGAGCTGGATATATTTTCTCGAGTACCATTCCCATTATGGAGCATATTTGCTGAAATCCAAGGAGTGACATAGCAAATGTTGTAATTCCGACTGAAATGAAGATTATATTTTTATTAAATTTTTCTTTTAATATATCTTTATGAACGTAATCTGTGAAAACAACGCATAGAATAATGCTCGTTGCCATGCAGCTCACCGCTATTATAATTGAAACAAACCAAGAGGCGTAATATCCCATAGAAAGCTCTGCAATTCTTCCAAAAATTTCTTCGCCAGGGGTTGTGGCTAATTGATCTGAATATTGAACTCCGATTAACAATAGCCCGATATAAGCAATTGCTAAAATAAAACTTGCAATGATGCAGGATAATCTAGTGAATTTTAACAACAATTTTTTGTCCTCTTTATCTTTCTGAGGAACAGCGTTTTTCAAATAGTGATACACTGTTCCGGCCATAATAAATGCAGCAAGGAGATCCATAGTTTGATACCCCATGTTGAATCCACAGAATACGGCTTCTCCTGCAGGAATTTTTATGTCATATTGAGTGAACTCACTTCCAAAATATATGGCTCCTATGACTATTGCTGCAATACCAAAAAACTTCAAAGGAGTAAATATCAGGCCTATTATTTGAACTATCTTTCCAGGCCTGCAAGCCAAAAGCATCATAATAGCTATGTAAACTGCGTTAAATAAAACAACTGACGTCGAAGGAGATAAGTTATGGATTCCTCCAAATGAAACATTGACTATGCGAGCCATAACTCCAAAAGGTCCGACAAGCATCATTATGACAAACATCAATAAGGCTGTTAAATGCTTGCCTATTGGTGATAAATATTTTTTACTATCGGCATCATATAACATTGCTCCATAATATCCAGTCAGCGGAATAGCAACTGCCGTTATTAACCATCCTATTAAAGCCCAAAACCAATTAGACGCAACATCTCTTCCTAAGACTAATGGAAAAACGATATTCCCAGATCCAAACAACATCGAAAATATACTAAATCCCGCTATCATACTTTTTTGTATCATACTACTCATAAAAACTCCTTGGATTGAGTTGCTTTAAATAATAGAATGGCGCGCCCTGGAAGATTCGAACTCCCGACCCACAGCTTAGAAGGCTGTTGCTCTATCCAACTGAGCTAAGAGCGCAACTTTAAAATTATTATACCGATTGAAACTATAATATGCAAAAATCTTAAAAACTGTCAAATGGAATCTATGAGATCTGGCATACGCCTGAAAAGTAGTTCCTTTTCGGGCAGTCCTCGCTATAATCGAATGATGAAGATTGCGTGTGAAGTCGTATATTAGCAGGAATGTGGCTTGATATATTTTAAAGAAGTAGGCTTGAAATGCAACTTCAATACTTGTTAAACTGAGGGCAGGTTGTTTTATTTAAAACTTATTATGAGCATTGATAAAAACAAAGCATTGGAAGCGGCTTTGCAGCAGATAGAAAGAGTTTTCGGACGAGGCTCGGTTATGAAGCTTGGCCAGAGAGAAGTTATCGAGATTGAATCAATATCAACAGGTTCGTTAGGGCTTGATATAGCTCTTGGTATAGGTGGACTTCCTAAAGGTCGTATTATAGAAGTTTATGGACCAGAGTCTTCGGGGAAAACTACGCTTGCTTTGCATGTTATTGCGAATGCTCAAAAGCATGGCGGGGATTGCGCCTTTATTGATGCTGAACACGCCTTAGATCCTGTGTATGCAAAAAAGCTACATATTGATATAAACAATTTGGTGATTTCGCAACCAGATACTGGCGAGCAGGCTTTAGAAATAGCGGATACTTTAGTTCGAAGCGGAGCTGTGGATGTTTTGGTTGTCGATAGCGTAGCTGCTCTTGTTCCCAAAGCTGAATTAGAAGGTGATATGGGAGATTCTCATATGGGCCTTCAGGCTAGGCTTATGAGCCAGGCTTTACGCAAATTAACAGGGTCTATTTCCAAAACTAACTGCATGGTGATCTTTATTAACCAAATCAGACAAAAAATAGGAGTAATGTTTGGAAATCCTGAGACTACCACAGGTGGAAACGCTTTGAAGTTCTATGCATCCGTAAGATTAGATATACGTCGAATTGGCGCTATAAAAGATAAAGAGGAAATGCTTGGAAATCAAACAAGAGTAAAGATTGTTAAAAATAAATTGGCTCCTCCTTTTAAGGTTATTGATTTTGATATAATGTATGGAGAAGGAATATCCAAAACGGGCGAGCTAATAGATCTCGGAGTTCGTGCTGGCATTATCGAAAAATCGGGTTCTTGGTATTCATACAAGTCAACAAAGCTAGGCCAAGGGAAAGAAGCCGCAAGAAATTATTTTAAAGAAAATCCTTTAATATCTTCTGAAATTGAATCTCTGATAAAATCAAATTCGGGGATTGTTGTTGACGCTATGATTGGCGGGAGCGAAGACAGTGAACTGGATTCATCTGAATCTGTTGATGTTGTTGGATAACGTTTTGATAGCGTAAAGGGGAGGATTGTTTATGATAAGCAATTTAAAAGTTTGTTCCGAGGATTTAAAAAAATCTTCGGTTATTGCAGTAATCGCAGGGCAAGGGAATTTGCCAAATAAGATTATAGATAAATTACAAGAGTTAAAACGAAATTATGTCGTTGTATCAATTGAGGGGTTTGGCCCGAAAGAATATGAGATTTTTTCAATAGGAGAAATCGGGAGAATCCTCGAATTTCTAAAAACATCAAATGTCTCAGAAATCGTATTTTGTGGTAGCGTAAAAAGGCCAAGTTTGCTTTCTTTAAAATTAGATGATGTTGGGAAACAATGGCTAAGATATCTGGGAGTTCGCGCTTTCCTTGGTGATGATGCCTTATTGAAGGGGATAAAAAAACTCTTAGCCAATGAAGGCCTAAAGGTTATTAGCCCCCAAAATATTATTGAGACATTATTATCACCTAAAGGTATTTTGACTGATGCCAGGCCGACTGACTTAGACCTGCAAGACATCGCCCGGGGGTTGTTTGTTTTAAATACTCTCTCTAAAACAGATATTGGACAATCCGTAATCGTTCAGGAAGGGGTAATTATTGGCATCGAAGCAGCCGAAGGAACGAATAATTTGATAAGAAGATGTATAGAATTTAAAGTTT
Organism: Holosporales bacterium; assembly: GCA_031260085.1. Lineage (GTDB taxonomy): Bacteria > Pseudomonadota > Alphaproteobacteria > RUG11792 > RUG11792 > JAIRKP01. Next base: position 6,119 of record JAIRKP010000097.1, read on the forward strand.
CACAAAGAGGCGGAGTTCTAGTCAAAACTGCAAAATTAAACCAAGACAGGGATCTCGATCTTCCGACAATCGGCAAACAAACAATTATCGAAGCGCATAAGGCAAGATTAGTTGGCATAGCAATAGGAGCTGAACAATCCCAAATTATCGATTTCGAAGCCACTATAAAATTAGCTAATAAACTAAGCTTGTTTGTTTTGGGAGTTTAATAGGCATAATTTGGGCATAATGCCAATCTGAGATTTTCTATATGCCCCCAGGGCGCGAGTATGGTATAAATTATTAGACCATACTCGCGCCATCAGTCTGTCAAGGATCACTTCGTTCTCCTCCTTGACAGACTATAGCCAATCTCAGTTTCATATAAGATACACGGATAACCCTTAGGATTTGTTAAGGACGCAGGGGATTTTCATACGTAAATTGGAATTTTAATTAAGTATTAAGAAATGATGGGTTTGTGCTTTATTATGCTAAACGGAGGTTAATTTAATCCTACAATTATGTTGCCCCAGCAAAGAATTTCCTTTGCTGG
>JAIRKP010000041.1 GCA_031260085.1 Holosporales bacterium
GTTCCCGATAGACAGCCACGGTGCGAGTAATACCAGCGCTTCCCTAAATAACTGGGCATTTTCGTCAGTCATATCGGATAGATGATCTTCACAGTAATCTACTAGATGCAAGTACTTACAATCCGAGAAGAGCTCCATTGCTTTCTCAGCCTGATGATCTCCTGCAACCTTCTGGATGGCTCGTTGCTTTAATGCATCAACATTCCGTGGGACATGGGGCCACCCTTTGAAGTAGCAGGTTTTTAGTTCCTCAATGTCTCTTTCCGAACTAATTCCCCGCGGCAAATCGAAATCAGATGCATTGACACCAAATGCACAAAACGCCACCACATACAATAACTTTTTCATTCGATTATCCTCCCCCAGGATTGTCTATACTATTATGATATCACGTATTTCCTTGGCCAGGCAAGTGGAAATTGAAATGCTGTATGGAGTTGTTGTAATTCGGCATCAGAGTATTCTGACCTACCCTTCACATATCCAATATGTCCAAATCTTGGTTTATATCGAGGAATTGCAACTGGTTTAGGTTGGATCTTCTTGGGTCCTGTTGCTCTAGCGATCACGGGTTTGAATACCACTAATCGCCTCGCCTTTTCCTTATCTACACAGTAATTGTAAAAATCAAAGCAATTATCACAGATTGGATCAAACGCTCCAGAGTCTATGTAACCTGCAATAGTTCTGCATTCTTCCTTACTGGTCCATAGTTCATCTTCCGGTTCAGGTGGAGTATGATCACGATCATAACTACGCCAATCCTCTACATCATGCAGACAGTGCGTAAATTCATGGAATATAGATCCAGATAAAGATTTTAGTTTAAAAACTATGTTACCTACCTCATCGACAAATAGTATTGTCTTTCAGGTATTCCTATACCAGAACTATTATAAACGTTATGATTAATATATACTGTGCAATCCAAGTAAGAACTGCCATCCTGACCTATCAAAGAGGCGCCTATTCTGGTTTGCTCAGGCCCTATATCTATGATTCTCAACCTCCGTCCTGGCGGTAACTTTGTTATTAAAAATCTGAACATTGTATTGCCTACAATATTATTACAAATATCATCCAAAGCTTTGGAGAAGAGTGTTTTATCATAATCGATAAATTTATTTATCTCTCTTCTTACATCTAATATCTTATCAGGTAATGAATGTATCTTCCTTGCATCCTCTAAGAATGCTTCTTCGTTGAACATGATTATTTTTCTCCTTACTATAGATTATTAATTGAATTGTTTTTTTGGTGGATTACAGAAGCAGCCAGAACAGCTACCTCTATGCTTATGGTACGGTGGATGTTTATGAGATGCAAATTATTTTTTTTGTCCCATAAGGAAGGAGAATGGCAACAGCGCCTATAATTTGAAAATATCAGCTCAACTATATTCCCCTCTTTTTCTTTCGGCGATGCGGGCGCTTTTCCCTGTTCTTTTTCTAAGGTAATATAATTTAGCTCTTCTGACTCTGCCATGTTTTAAAACTGCTATTTGAATGTTTGGCGAATAGAGATGAAATAACCTTTCGACTCCTTCTCCGTTTGAAATTTTACGTACTTTAAATGAAGAACTAATTCCTCTGTTCTTTCGAGCGATAACGACACCTTCAAAAGACTGTTGCCTTTCTCTTGTTCCTTCAATAACTTTTACGAGAACCTTAATAGTATCTCCTGCGCGGAAAGAAGGGATAATTTTATTGGCGATTAATTTTGCTATTTGTTCTTTGTTAATTTGATCTATGAGATTCATTTTCTTCTCCACAATTTTTTAAAAGACATTGGTACACTTCACGGTTTAGTCGTTTTATATTTAGCCCATAAATCAGGGCGAACGGCTTTCGTGATCTGTTCTGACTTTTCTGTTCTCCACATTGCAATCTCTTTGTGATTCCCGGACAGCAAAACAGGCGGTACATTTTCTCCTCTCCAGACTGCAGGTTTAGTATACTGCGGATACTCAAGAAGATCAATAGAGAAACTCTCTTGTTGGAGTGATTCGGAATTATTCATCATTCCCGGAACCAAACGCAAACATGTATCAATAATAACCATAGCCGGAATTTCTCCTCCGAATAGAATATAGTCACCTATGCTGATTTCTAACATGTTATAATTAATCTTCCAATAATCGATTGCCCGTTGATCAACACCTTCGTATCTTCCGCATAAAATAATCATACCTGTCTCATTTTCAGCTATTAAATTATGTGCTAACTTTTGAGAAAATATTATGCCCCTAGGAGTCATGAAAATTAATTTTGGAAGTTTCGCATAAAAAGATAAAGCATTCCTCAACGCCTCATCGACAACGTCAGCTTTCATGACCATACCCGCCCCTCCGCCATAAGGAGTATCGTCGACTTTTTTATGTTTATCAGTGGCAAAATCTCTTAAGTTGATAGTTTTTAATGCCCAATATTTTCCTAAAGCTCTGCCTAAAAGAGAATAAGCCAATGGTCCCGGAAACATCTCAGGAAAAATCGTAACAACAGTTACAAGCATAAAAAACTCTTAAATGAAAATCACTCTAAATATACCAAAATTAATCGAACAATGGGTAAAAAAGAACGATAGTTTGGGAAAGACTGGGAAGCCCTCAGATCGCTACCAATGTACTCTATAGGAGTCAAACCTCTCGCCCATGTGAAGTCCTTTCTTATGTAATTCTTAACTCCTCTGAGTTATAATCATATTTACGTTCACGCCCTCCTACACTTCTGTTTGAAATGTCTTTAAGCTTAAACAAACGCCAGCATTAAAATAATCCCACTCTAGATATCTCTTTATTTGATACCACTGAGAAAACATTGCTGGTTGTTGACGATTCCATGCTATCCCCGGAGGATCGTATAGCGCTCGATGGACAATAACCTCAATTATATTTTTTTAAACATCACGTACTTAAATGGAAAAAATTAATATCCCCGCCTTTAGGCGAACTCTTCAGTATAAGTTATTCCCATAACATATAGACGTGGCTCGCATATATATATGACATTAAATACCATCTAGTATTTTGTGCTAAGTATCAGTATAAGATACTTATTCTAAGATAGGACAATATATAAAAGGGAAAGAGTAGCAGGAAGTTGATATTTAATCCGCTTCGTAAGCGATATTTGGTACTCTCGGCTTTAGCTGAGAGGAAATCCCTCTTCACCGAGGCGTTTTAATAGAATGGTTTGTCTATGCCAATTTGTGATATTTTGAGCAGGTATGCCTGCTACTTTAGTGTTTGATGCGGTGTCTTTCATAGCTCCGGATTTAGCGGCT